>QQUD01000307.1 GCA_008501785.1 Chloroflexota bacterium | reverse complement strand
TATGGGAGTGTGAGGAATGCGGTCATGCTGTGGCTGCAATAGCCTTGCAGTGTCCTCACTGTGGTATCGAATTCGAAGAATAGGAAAATCAAATAAACGTAATGAGTTTAGCACAGAGGCGCAAAGGTTGTATTTGCGCCCCTGGGTAAATATGTTCAGTTTTTAAGGACGAGCTTCCATAGTGACTTCGACGGTTTCAAGTTCGCCGTCGCGCAGGATTTGGAGGGTAACGGTGTCGCCAACGGCCGTTTCTGCCACAATATACCCCAACAAATCATCAAACTCGTGAACACCTATGTCGTCGATTTGCACAATCACATCGCCACCAACAAACGCGGTGAAGCCATCAATCTCCACAGTCTCTTCGCTGCCGCGTAATTCTGCTTTTTCAGAAGGGCTGTCTGCGACAACTTCCATCACCAGCACGCCATCTTGCTCTGGGTCGAGGTCCATGGCAATGGCTAAATCGTTGGAGAGCGTGACGCCAGAAATGCCGAGCCACGGGTATTGAATACGGCCGTTTTCAATCAACTGCGGCACCACCTGCTGCACCGTGTTCGACGGAATCACATACCCAACACCGCCAAAACCGCCCGCAATCGCCTCAATCGCCGTGTTCACACCAATCACCTCGCCATCCAGGTTCAACAGCGGACCACCCGAGTTGCCAGGATTAATCGCTGTGTCTGTTTGAATGATGTCAGGAATGCTAAATCGAGAACCTGTTGAGGTTCGCGACCCAGATGGCAGCAGCCGCCCCAGACCAGAAATAATGCCCGTGCTCATCGAACCGTCCAACCCAAATGGATTGCCAATCGCCGCCACAATCTGGCCAACTCGCAGGCTGTCTGAATCACCCAACCCCAGCGGCGCTGCGTTCAATTCGTCGGCATCAATTTTAATCACAGTCAGGTCTGTATCTGGATCGGTACCAACAACCACCGCATCTAGTTCGGTATCATCGGCAAAAATGACGACTACACGATCTGCACCGGCCACGACATGATTATTGGTCACAATATGCCCATCACTATCGTACACAAAGCCAGACCCTTGCCCACTTTGGGGAAATGAATCAAATGGATCGAGTTCAGGGAATTCAAAATCCGGCGGTAAATCAGGATGATCTTCAGGAACATCATCAGGGATTATTTCAATCGCTGACCCTTGTGATACAACCCGTATTTCAACAACGGACGGGTTTACTTGTTCATATAAGCTAATGTAAGTATTTTCGGTAACAATATCACCCGCACCAGGATTGGTTTGGATGGTTTCAGTTGATGCGATGGTGGATGGTTGGGAAACGGCCGTTTCACCCCCCTCATCCACCACAACCTCATCCACCACCTCCGGCGCTTCCGTCACATTCGGACCACACCCAACCAACCCAATCACTGCAACTATCAAAATCAACCAATATCGCATCGATAACTGTTTCAAACTTCACCTCCAACTAATAATTTCTTGACTACCAATCATGCCTCAAAAATGTTAATTTTTTGTAAACACCCCATGAGCCATCAATAAAAAAGGACCGAGGGTTTCTCGGTCCCAAATCTGTTTATTAATCCTGTGTAAATCGAATTGCTAATTCGATATGCGATTTACCAAATCGCACTACGGTTTTCATGGGTGGTGGTGTGCCACGTTCATGATGTCTCCAATCTGTTGTTGTGATCAAGAAGGCGGCACTTGCTGCGCCGGAATCGGGGGAATCGTTGGTGGCGACTTGCGCGGCTTCTGCACATACGGCGCTTTTAGCAAAGACGCTTCCAACACCTGGCGCACCCGTTCAATTGGCACAAACTTCATATCATCACGCAATCGCTTCGGAATATTTTGCAAATCGCTTTCATTTTTCTTGGGAATAAAAAATGTGCGAATGCCAGCGCGACGTGCAGCCAGCACTTTCTCACGAATGCCACCCACCGGCAGCACCCGCCCACGCAGCGTAATTTCCCCCGTCATACTCACATCTCGGCGAATTGCGCGTTCCGAAAATGCAGAAATGAGCGCCGTTACCAACGGCACACCCGCAGATGGCCCATCTTTCGGCACAGCCCCTTCTGGCACATGAATATGAATGTCTGTTTTATCAAACCGACCTGGGTCAATGCCCCACTGCGCTGCACGACTGCGTGTATACGTTAACGCCGCCTGTGCGCTTTCCTGCATCACATCACCCAACTGCCCGGTTAACGTCAGCTGCCCTTTACCAGGCATCAAGTTCACTTCAATAAACATGATGTCACCGCCAGCAGCCGTCCAGGCTACGCCGGTCGCCACCCCAATTTCATCGTTTTCTTGCAGCATCTCTTTGGAAAAACGAGGCGGGCCCAACAGCGTATCAATCTGTTTTGAAGAAATGCGTTTGGCAACGCGCTTTTCTTCGGCCACATTGCGCGCAATTTTGCGACACACATTGGCAATCTCACGTTCCAAATTACGCACACCCGCTTCCAACGTGTAATTTCGAATCAACGTTTTCAGTGAATTTTCGTCAAAACGAATGCCCATTTCGGTCAAGCCGTGCTGCTCTAACTGTCGGTCTACTAAAAACTGGCGGCAAATCTCCAGCTTCTCTTCTTCCAAATAGCCAGAAAACTCAATCATTTCCATCCGGTCTTGCAGCGCTGGTGGAATCGTGTCTAAGAAGTTGGCCGTCGTGATAAACAAAATGTTGGATAGATCATAATCCAATTCCAAATAATGGTCAGAAAAAGTGCCATTTTGCTCAGGGTCTAAAACTTCGAGCAGCGCCGATGATGGATCACCACGAAAATCATGACCCAACTTGTCAATTTCATCGAGCATAAACAGCGGGTTGCGCGTCCCAGCACGGCGCATTGCCTGCACAATGCGTCCCGGCATCGCGCCAATGTAGGTACGTCGATGACCACGAATTTCGGCCTCATCTCGCACACCGCCCAAACTAATCCGCACAAATTCGCGCCCCAACGCATTAGCAATAGACCGCCCCATCGATGTTTTCCCAGTTCCAGGTGGCCCCACAAAACAAAGTATCGGGCTGCGCATATTTTTAGACGCAATCTTTTTGACAGCAATAAATTCCAAAATGCGATCTTTTACTTTATCCAATCCATAATGGTCGCCATCAAGCACTTTGGCCGCGTAGGGCACATCTAATTTATCAATTGATTCTTCAGCCCAGGGCAGCGCAATAATCCAGTCAATATAATTGCGAATAATGCCAACTTCTGGTGACATTGGGGGCATGGCCGATAAACGAGCAATCTCTTTATCGATTCTGGCCCTGACCTCTTTTGGCAATTCTTTGGTAGCGGCCGTATCGCGCAATTCATGCAATTCTTGGGTAAACACATCCATTTCACCCAGCTCGCCCTGAATCACGCGCATTTGTTCTCGTAAGAAGTGCTCGCGCTGCGAACGGTCTACTTCTTGCTGCACCTGTGAGTGAATCCGGTCTTCCAACTCCAGCATGTCTAGTTCTTTGGCAAGCACAATGCTCACCCGCTGTAACCGCACCGAAGGGTCAATCGTTTCTAGAATTTCCTGGCGACTTTCAACCGCAATGGTGAGCGTAGATGCGACAAAATCGGCCAGCCAGCCCGGTTCGCCAATGTTGATAGCAAACGTGAGCGCATCTTCGGGCATGCTGCGATTGAGGGAAACCATTTTTTCAAACAAGGTAAGAACAGCTCGCATCAATGCTTCGGTGTTGCGGTCCCATTCCAGTGGTTCAAACACAGTCTTCGCCCGCACGCGAATATAAGGTTCCCACTGCAAGTATTCCACGACTTCTACGCGTCGACGCCCTTGCGCCAGCACGCTGGTGCTGTTATCGGGCATGCGCAGTGCTTTACCAATCGCAATTTCAGTCCCCAATTTAAAAATGTCAGTCGCTGTTGGGTCTAAAATTTCGCTGTCTCTTTGGGTAGCAACAATCAAGTTTTCATTGTTATCAACCGCCGCCTGTACAGCCAGGAGAGAACGTTCTCGGCCAATAAACAAAGGCATCACCATTTGTGGAAATAAGACGATGTCCCGCAAAGGCAAAAAGGCACATTCAATAATGCCATCTTCATCGGCTGAATCTTCTGTATCGCTAAACAAATCATCCTGCAGTCCCGGCATCGCATCTAAGAAATCGGGGTATTGCGGCATTTCAAATTCGTCGTCATTAGTCATGCTGAAAATGTCCTTCAAACTGATGTAAATACCGATTGTAGACTGTCCCACTGATTAAGCAAGTCTCCTACCACGATAATTGATCCGGTGATGCAAATCAAGTCACCAGACCGCGCTTGCTGCCTAGCCAGTTGCACGGCATCGGCCATTGTGGAGGCTGGTGTGGCCTCAAATCCGTGTTCTGCACTGATCTGAGCCAATTGTTCTGGGGCTGCAGATCGGGGGTGATTAGCAGTAGTGACGATAATACCCTCGGCTAATGGAAAAAGTGCTTTCAACACGCCAGACACATCTTTATCAGCCGGTACGCCGAGGATGAACCAGAGTTTGTTGTAGGTAAAGTCGTGGATAAGGGCTTGATGCAATTTGAGTGCCGAATCTGGATTATGAGCGCAATCGACCAGCACCATTGGGCTGATTGTGTTTCCATGATGGAGAATTTGCAGGCGTCCGGGCCATTGCACAGTGGCGAGGCCATGGCGAACGGCCGTTTCCCCCACCCCAAACTGCTCCTTGACCACATTCAGCGCCGCCACCGCTACCATCGCATTCTCAACCTGATGCTCACCAATTAAGTTAAGCGGAATAGCAGCTGGTGCATCAAAAAATGAACTGCCAACTGCTGACTGCTGACTGCTGACTGCTGACTGCTTGATGTGCAGCGTTTGTTTGCGAGAATTGGGTTGTTTTTGGGAATGGAACTGCCAATCGCGGCCAATGAGGATGAATGGAGCATTGCGTTCGGCGACGATTTCTTCTAATTTTTGTAGCGCTTCGTCTTTTTGAGGGGCGCAGACAAGCGGAATGCCCGGTTTGATGATGCCACCTTTTTCAAAGGCGATATGGGTTAAGGTGTCGCCGAGCAATTTTGTATGATCGAGGCTGAGGCTGGTAATAACGGAAACGAGCGGAGTCAACACGTTGGTTGTGTCTAATCGCCCACCCAAACCAACTTCGACCACGGCAATGTCTACTTTTTCCGCAGCAAAGTGCATAAATGCCAGAATTGTGACAAGTTCGAACCACGTTGCCCCAGGAAAATCAGGCAGCAGGGATTTCACGGTCTCGAGGTGTTGAATGAAGTTGTCTTCGGGAATACGGCCGTCTTCATCCTCCGGCGTCAAAATGCGAATACGTTCACGAAAATCAACGAGATGAGGTGAGGTGAATAATCCCACTCGAAGACCGGCAGCACGCAGGCAGTAAGTACACATCACCGCCACAGACCCTTTGCCTTTGGTCCCAGCAATATGGATGGAGGGAAATGTCAGATGAGGAGAATCTAACGCCGCTAACATGCGACGAATGCGGGTTGTATCTAATTTGCTGGCAAGATACCGGTCATGCCGTTTGGTTTCCAAATTGATAAAGCTGTATAAATAGGTGATAGCCTCGGAAAAGGCTTTATTTTCATTAATTTCCATAGTGGGAATTGTAACCAATAACTGTTCATTCGCGTACAATTATCCTCTTGGAAACAGGACTTTTCAGTTTTCAGAATTTTTTTTTACTGTAGCCGCGATTTCTGAATTGCGCTCCTGTCTGTCCAATAAAGCGCAATTCGAAAATCGCGGCTACTGAATAAAAGGAGTAATAGATGGAACTCGTTTTGGTGCTCCATCAGGGACTTTCGAATATGTCTTGGATGTTCTTTTTGGCGTTAGGGTTGTGGGGTGGCTACAGGGCTATTCGCGGTCAGGGGGTTGATGGCAATTACCTGGGAGCCAGTGCTGTGGGACAGATTGTTTTTTGGGCGCAGGGGGTGGTTGGCGTGATCTTGTGGGCAAACGGCCACACAGCCAACCTGCTGCGCCCCGAAGTTCATATTTTATACGGTGCGTTTGTCATCGTCTTTTTGCCATTCGTCTATCTGGCAGTGCTGCGTGGTGATGACTCCAATCGGGGCATGTGGGTGATGACGTTCGCAACGTTGTTTTTGTTCGGCACGGCGCTAAAGCTAATTGATTTGGGGGTCGAGACGGTGCTGCCGTATTGATGATCTTCAATCTTCCCGGAAACTGAGGAATGAGCTTGTTTTGTAACCGTACTCCTCAACTTCCGGGAAGATCATGCAGCTACTTTTCATCCAAGCGATTTTGCAGCACCTGCAAATAAGCAGGTGGCCCCGTAATTTGCAGCCACACGGCTTCTGGTTCAAATTGAAGTGTGAGCGTAGCGGTGGGGACAAACATACGCTGCATTTCGATATATTCAAGCAAAATTGGACCCAGTTCTGATGTCCAGTCTAGCTGCATTCGTATTTGCCCAGACGCAGCGTCTGATTGCACGACAGCAGTCACCACTTGCCCCGTCAGCTCTTGTGCACGCACCAAGATTGAATCGTCATGACCGCCAATCTGCTCAAGGAAGGGAAAATCTTCAGGTTCCAAAGCCAGTTTTGCCAATGGTTTGATGGCAACTTCGCTGGCCCATTCATTGGACATTGCGCCTTCGGCTAAGGGCAGCCTACGAAATGTTTCGCGGGAGAGGAAATAAAGGGTGCCGGGGGAATACGGCCGTTTTTCCAAAATCTCCTTATTAATCGAAAAATTGTAAACCGCCACCTCATCACCCACCGCATTTTGATAATAGTTCACGCCGTTGCGAATCGAGCCGGTTAGATTGGCCCGATCAATCACTGCAAAAAACATCGGCCACAAGCCATCGTGCGTGCCGTAAACGGCCTGCAAGTTACCGCGCCCGCTCGTGTCGTTCATCTCCATTGAGGTACGCTTCATGCTGAACAGGTCGATATCGGGCTTTTTGGAGCCGTGAAAGATGATTTGATCTTGCATGGCTGCGTACTGCAAGAATTCATATTTGGGGTATGGCAGGTGGTAGTGGAGAAAACGGCCGTTTCCCTTCTCCAAAACCTCATCCAACAACGCCTGAAATGCTTCAACTTTTTCTGGCGCAAGCACCAACTCTGGTGGCAGCAAACCTTGTCCGGTTGGCCCATCTGGTTCAGGTGGCTGTTCGGTGCGCGATAAGGTAAAGTCACCGCCGACTTCAATTTTCATGGCCTGGCCTGCTTCGTTGAGGGTGAAAACGGCCGTTGCGCCATTTGCCGGACCTCCCCGCATCAAAAACGAATGTGGACCATCCTGCGGCTGCAAAACCACCTCAAACCCAGGCGGCACACCTGGAAACGCCACCGTTAACTGCTCACCAACCATCCGCACTTGCACTGTCATCTCCTGAAAGCTGTAAAAACCTTCATAAATTTTCCAAGATTCCATCATCATCTCCAGTGTAATTAATGTTTGTAGCCGAGGATTCCTATCCTCGATTGCACACGGCGCGGTAAGGAAACCGCGACTACGAATCACTGCCTCCTCATGCAGCTGTCGCTTCGCCTGTTTCGAGGTTTGGCGTCGGTTCAGCAGATTCACCAGATTGTTCGTGATCGGGCAGCAAATCTTCGGCATTGCGTACAGCCGGGAACAAGTATGAGGCACATCCAACGGCCGTTATCAGCACACCAGAAATCAAAATCATTAAACTCATACCAGCACCAGGCCCCGTCCCGACCAACCAGCCAAACGCATTGGTCAAACCGCCTCCTTGTTGCATCGCAGGCTCCATCACAAAATCTGCCAATGGACCCGCAATTAACAATCCCAGGGGAGAGGACACCCAGGCAATCAAACGCCGAATCGCAAAAACGCGCCCTTGTACATCGGGTGCTACTTTTGACTGCCAGATGGCTTGATTTGAGCCATTGATGATGGGACTAACGAGTGTGAACATGAAGCCGGATGTGATCCAGATAACGGCCGTTTGCCCCGCCCCAAATACCGCAGCCGCCAACCCGGTAAAAGCCCAACCCAGCAAAACACCGTGAACCAATCGTTTCGGACCACCCCACACGCTCATCAGCAAGCCCCCAACCACACCGCCAATTGCAATCGTTGACTGCACCGATCCTAACAGCAATTCATTGTTACCCGTTCTCAACAATATCATCGGAGCCAATAAGGAGAAACTAATTGAGCTGATAAAATTTCCAGCTAAAAATACAAGCTGTAACCCAAGCAAGCTTGGTCTTTTTAAAATGTATCGGAACCCATAAGCGGACTCTTTCCAAACGCTGCCCTCGCCTTCTTTTCCTGCTTCTGTGCGCTGTGGATTGGGAATGTTGACAATGAGCAAGGCAATAATGGCAAAAGTAAAGGAAATGATGTCAATAGCAAACACGCCTGCCAATCCAACCAGGCCCAGCAGACCAGCCGCCAAAACAGGCGCGAGAATGCCTGAACCTGATTCTGCCAATGCGATCATGCCATTGGCACGGCCGTATTGCTCTTTCGGCAGCATCGTGCTAATCGCGGCTGAATAAGCAGGCCACTGAAACGTCTGAAACGTGCCCGTAATCGCCGCCGTGATAAACAAATGCCACACTTGCAGCGTACCGGTTGTAAACAAAACCAGCGTAATAATGGTAACAACACCAGCCGCCAAATCGCTAACCATCATCATCAACTTGCGATCATTCCGGTCCACAATCACACCGGCAATAGGGCTAACAATAAGCAGTGGCACCATGAAGAAAAAGCCAATCAAGGCTAAATCAGTCGCCCGTCCCGTTTGCTCAAACGCCCAAATGGTGAGCGCAAATTGGGTCATTGCCGTGCCGACCAGCGACACGACCTGCCCTACCCAAACAATTGAAAAGCCAATCATGCCAGACGGCCGTTTTCCTTGCTGTTTATTCATCATCATTTACCTAAATATTTTTGTTACAAAGTATAAAATTGGACGTAGATAATGAATTCTCAAATCTGCGTTCATCATGATGAAAACCTGCGTCCCATTTCATCTTCTATGATCGGGCTTAATTCAACGCTTTGGAAAAAGCAATACCCCGCCGCACCGATTCAAACCCTAGATTTTCGTACAATTGCAGCGCACCGCTTGGATTCTCGGTGTCGACACCAAGCACCGCGTAATCAAAGCCAGCCTCACGATACGCTCGCATCGCCTCAACCATTAATGCCGAAGCAATCCCTTGCTTGCGCCAACCACGGATCACGCCAATTTGCTCCATCGTCGCTTCTGATTTATCCCGAGCTGCATTGCGGCTTTTATCCACATCCGTAATCAAATAGCCCACTGCCTGTCCATCATCATTCATCGCCAAATAGGTCAAATCACTGCGAAAATGTGGACCTTCACTAACAATCTGTTTCCAAATGTCTGGTGTCAACGGCGCAAATGCAAAATGATCTCGAAATGAATCATTGTATGCGGCCAGCATAGCTAAATCTAAATCGGCCGTCCAGGGTGTCAAAGTCAATTCTGGCAGCAATGTTTTTTCAGGGATTGGGGCCATCAAATCGCGTTTCATCTTGTAATAGTAGCGTACAGCTTGAAAACCATGTCGTTCAAATAAAGAAATGCGATCTGTTAGATGATCACGGCAGTTTGTCGAGGCTCGCTGCGACAAACCGTCATCGATACCTGCCAATTTTTGTCTGGCGCGCGCTTCCATCCAGCGCATCAGGTAATCGCCAATGCCACGCCCACGATAATCCACATGCACAGAACCACCAAGGCGCACCAGCCGCTCATCTTCACTGGGTGGCATCATAAACACAAATGCCATCGCCATCACATTTTCATTTTCATCAAGCGCCAGCAGCGTATCGGTGGGTGCATCATCGCCCATGATGCCAAAAACTTGTTGGATTTCTTCGATGGGCTGTGGACCATCTAAACCATCAACTTCAACCGCCGCGACAGATAGTTTTTGAATGGCGGACGCATCTTCAAAACGCGCATCTCGCCAGGTAAATTCTGGAAACTCATCAGGTTTTGGTAAAGATATTAATTCACTCATTTGCCCCTCCTGCAAAAAATTATTTTCCCGGAAGTTGCCCGCAATAGGCTTAAATCGTTAAAAGACTTCCGGGAAATTGGATTTCATTACGTTCTTAAAATTCCGTAGGTCAAGACGCTGTCTTGACCTACGAACGTGCTTGGCTATGCAGGTAATGAGTCGGTAACGGCCGTTTCCCCCACACCCACTTGCTCAATAGTTGCCGAGTTTGGAGAACGGCCGTCTTCCAAACGAAGCAGCGGCGGCATGAAAAAGCCAGCCACACCCACCAAAGACGTGACCACACCGGCAAACACAAACCAAACACGAATCCCCAACAAATCTGCCACCGGACCTGCAATCATCAATCCAATCGGCGACATCGCTGAAGACAGACTGACCAACAACGACATCACACGCCCTTGCATCTCGGGCGCAATCACAGATTGCATAATTGCCCGCACAGGCCCATTTACCATCGCAATCATGCTGCCCGCAATGACGGATGAGGTGAAGGAGGAAGTGCGGGAGGGGTTGGTTGGGGTGGTAAACGAATAGTTATAGATTTCGGCACATCATGTCTTTTTTCCAGGCAATATCTTTTTAAATTTTGTCTATGATATTTTGAAGTATTACAAGATTAACGTATAATCAAAGACATTAGTTTTGGATTCTTCTTAGCAATTTTATCACGCCAAACCCAATCCAATTTGCCTAATTTTTTCCATAGGTTGAAAAACAAAATCACGAATCGATTTCATAAGGAAATTGCTGTTATTAAGCATTAATTTGCATATTCTAATACAAGCAATTTCAACTGCACTAAGTTGTTTAGCTTCAGATGATCAGAGAGTGGATGAAGAAATTTCCTAATAAAAATTATTGGATATTGCCTTCGATAATTTTTGCTGGAATATTTATTCTTGTCTCAATGGGTAAACAAAATCTGCCTCTTCTCGTCTTTGTTGGCAGTATTCTTACTTTAATTTGCGTTTTAAGCATTTATGTTCTTTTCAAACGAGAAAGCCCTCATGAAAGGTTGAACAGCGATCAATTTCAAATGCACTTGCGCGAAATTCTCGTGAAAAATTTCAGTATCGGTGAGTTGAAAGACTTAGCCTTCAATTTAGGTGTAGATTATGAAATAATTGAAGGGGATGGAAAAGGAAATAAAGCAAGGGAAATAATTCGTTATTTTAAGCGCAGGGGAGAACTACAGGTTTTATTTGAATATTGCTTAATAAACCGACCAAATGCAAAGTGGTGGGACTCTCAAGAAAATATTATATCCTCCATCCAAACATCAAATAGTAACAAGTCTGATAATTTACAGTCTTTCAAATACTCATCACAACAAAGACTATTTGCAATTTTAGGTATTACTATTTCCCTATTAGTAACAACTGGAATTGCAATCTTTTGGCCTGTACATTTAACATTGGCAATTGCAGAAGATGTGGATTCAATAAACTCAAATACAAATCCAACAGAGATACCATTACCAACAGAAACGGCTATTTCTTTTCCCACTGCAACAGCAGATGAAAATTTGGTTGTAATTTTGCCATTTTTTATAACTGCTGATGGAAGTTCAAACCTTCATAACAGGATATTTGAGGAAATTGAACAAACAAGGAAGGAACTCAGTCTTGAAAATATGCGTGTGCAAATAGATCCAAATGTTGTTTTGGAGCTATCTGATAGAACAGAAGCACAGGCAGTTGGAGAGCACCACAATGCAACTATTATTATATGGGGTGAGGAAACAGCTACAGCCGTTTTTGTAAATTTTCTCAATATCAAAGAACCAGAAGGTGCAAGTTCTGACGAGAGAGTAGAAGTATATGGACGTGAAGCATCTGCGCGACTCATCAATCAAGACCTTCCAGAACAGCTTGCTTTTTTGTCTTTATTTACAGTAGGACAAGCAGTTGCCATAAATGGCAATTTCACAAAAGCTATCCCAATTCTTGAAAAGGCAGTAGGCAACATATCTGAGGGTTTGATTGGAATCAATCTAGGTGCATCTCCAGACCCATCTGTTGCTGCTTATTTTCTGTTAGGCTGGCTGTATCAAGTGCATGAAGGAAATAATGAGTTAGCTGTTGACAATTATTCTAGAGCGATTGAAAACAAACAGGATTTTAAGATTGCTTATTACAATCGTGGCATTGCACATTTTGATTTGGAGAACTTTGAAGAGGCTTCTATTGATTTTGAAACATCAGTGCAGGTTGATGCGACATTTGCACAAGGTTACTATAATCTTGGAAATAGCTATCGCTTACTCAATCAAATCGATGATGCAATTGAAAGCTTTGATCAGGCAATACTTTTAAACCCTTCTTTTGCTGAAGCCTTTTATGCTCGAGGTTATATATACTTTTTTGAACAAAACTATGAAGCATCGATATTAGATTTCAGTACTGTAATTGAACTAAAAAATGATCAATTGCGCTTAGATGCCTTTTTTGGCCGTGGCCAAGCATACAATAATCAGAACGTGTTTCAGTTGGCAATCGAAGATTTTGGAACAATAATAGAATCCCTTCCAGAAGCAACTTTAGAAGAGCAGTATAGTGCATTGATGAATCGAGGACACGTATTCGAGAAATTAGGCAATTATGGACTAGCTATTGCCGATTATAAGACTGCTATAGATTTGGATTCTCAAAATGCTAATGCATTTAACGCATTGGCTTGGCTTTATGTAGACAAATTAGAAAAAGAGCTTGATGAAGCTATTTCATTAGCTCAAAATGCGATAATTTTAACCGAGAAAAACAATCCAGAGGATAAATTAATTATAGCTAGTTACTTAGATACTTTGGGCTGGGCTTATTATAAAGCTGGACAACCCGAAATAGCTATAGAAAAATTAAGTCAGGCTTTAGAACTATGTCAAAATGAAGTTGAAGTTTGTATTGAAATAAACACACATTTAAACGAAGTTAAAAAAGGACAGAGATGAGCAGGCGAACTACTTTGATAGTGGTAATAATTATTTTTATTCTTGTGTTTGGTGTGTTTCTAATTATTTCATATTTTGAATATCGGAATCCAACAACTGGATCAACATCAACGGCAACACTCAAACCCCCAATAGGATTATCCCCTATCTCACCCACTTCTATAATTACAGTTCAAACACCTACAGAAGGAGTTGAAGTTACCAATCAAGTTGAACCCACATTAAACACACCTTCTCCAACACAGTCCGTGACTAATTTCCCACATACTGAAATAGAGGAGGAAAAACTACAATTAACACCAAGCATAGAAATTACTTCTTGTTCAGGACCTCCATCTGATTGGGTAAAATATACTGTTCAATTAGGAGATACGTTGTTTCAACTATCGCGGGATTTAGGGGTTTCTATACCACAATTACAAGAAGCTAATTGTTTATCTGGCTCAATTATTGTTGCTGGTAATTTATTATATGTGCCCGAAATCCCTCCATCGCCTACAGCTATTGTCTTAGCAACGCCATCTCCTCCTAAAGTTCCCGCTACACCAGAGGAAATTGCAATGATTACAATGACGACTTCACCCACTGTTACTCCACAATTGTCATATCCAGAAGAAAGTGGAGAATCAAGACAAAGCATTTTGATATGGCTTGGTTTGATCATGATTTTAGTTTTAATAATCGTTATAATCTGGTTGATAATTGAAATTAGACGGAAAAGACAATCAATATCTGTAATTAAATAAATTGCTCATCTTTACTGAAATTAGTCTTCAACAGAGCCATCTATTTATAGTAAGGTCCCTCGCCGGCTCATAACCTACCAAGTCTCTTTCTTTGATCTGAGACCATTGGCATCATCACATAAACCATCCTTCCTAGTAGCTTCTTATCAAATACTCAAGCCGAAACGGCTTCTCAGCTTCCGGGAAGGAAAATTATGCTAAATCTTCAACTGGCGCAATTGGAGCGTTTGCCATAACGGAGGCAATGCCGATGTCTCGAACTTGTTCGCTGTTGTAGGTTTCACTAACGCCGATTACCTCATGATTACGCACTTTAAGGATAAAATACGGCCGTCCATTTCTGGTATTTTTGTGTTCAAATTGTGCTTGATTAACTGCATCTTCTTTTACAGAACGAATTCCGTTTTCGCATGAGGGCTTTGCAGTATACCCTTCACTTGCGAGAACAATATCTCGTCGAACACTTTCAGTTGTTAAAGAACATATCAAGCTCATTCGTGAGTATGAACCTGATTTACAGTTTTATAAGCCAAATGACATCTGACTCAATGTTATGTCTACTGATTTGGCTTAAGGCTCATTTGACCTTATTCACCATTCATTATTTGAATTCTCCCACCTCTGTCTCTGTCACTGTCCCCATCCTCAAATTAAAAATCCCTTACATCAATTGACAAGCCCCCCACTTTTCGCTACTATCGCCCGTCGTGGTATTTTGGGAACCACAACTTTATTAAAAGACCTTATCAATAGAATGAATTAAGTATGCTCACGCTAAGACGCCAAGACGCCGAGTTTTTTTCTTCCTTTGCGCCTTTGCGTGAAAATTATTAAACGAGAGAGACGCTTATGATGAACACAGAAAATGATGTCATGATTGAAGCGGATGGTCTCACGAAGAAATATGGCCCACATACGGCCGTTTCCGACATCAGCTTCAGTTGCACAAAAGGAGAAGTGGTTGGCTTTTTGGGACCCAATGGCGCCGGAAAAACGACCACCATGCGGATGTTAACCGGCTATATGCCGCCCCACCAGGGCGACGCCTACATTGCCGGACACCACACCATCAGTGAATCGATGCAGGCACGGCATAAGCTGGGCTACCTGCCCGAAACCGTACCGCTCTACCCTGAAATGAGTGTGGAAGGATACCTGGAATTCATAGGACGCATCCGCCGTATCGACAATCTGTGGGACCGCATTGACGACGTACTGCAAGATGTAGGTCTGCTCGACAGAGCCGAAAGTTACATCAGCAGCCTTTCGAAAGGGATGCGGCAGCGCGTTGGTTTGGCACAGGCATTGCTACATGATCCCGATGTACTCATTCTCGATGAACCAACGATTGGTCTCGACCCGGCTCAAATCGTAGAAATTCGCCAAATCATTTCAGACGTTGGTCGCAAGCGCACCGTGCTGCTCAGTACCCACATCTTGGCCGAGGTCGAGCAAATTTGCAGCCGGGTGATTATGATTTTTGACGGCCGTATTTATGCCGACATGAGCATCGATGAAATTAAATCCACAGGCAATCTCGTTTCCATCAGACTGGCAAATCCGGCCGCGAATACCAGCGAACTGCTAGAACGGGTATCTGGTGTGGAGTCAATCGTCCAGCATGGCACAAACAGCTTTGGCCTGACGGTGGTTGATTCAGATCAGGTACGGCCATTGGTGGCAGAAACGGCCGTTTACAATGGGTGGGGTTTACTCGAAATGACCCAGGAAAATCAAAGCCTGGAAACCATCTTCCTCACCAAAATGCGCGAAGCAGAAGCTGCCGGATTCGCTGACGAACAAACAGCCGTCATTCTATCAACCGAGGAGGAATAATGCGAAACATCTGGTTTATTACCCGCCGCGAACTGGGTTCTATCTTTACCCAACCCATCGCCTACATTTTTGCCATTGCCATCCTCTTTATCGTCGGGCTTGTATTTTCGGCACAAGTTGGGCAAATGGTCTTTCAACCCGGCTCTGCACCGGTTGATGTCGGGCAAGCGCTTTCACTCTACAGCTTCTTGTTTATCTTTGTCGCACCTGCCGTCACCATGCGCTTGCTTTCCGAAGAACAGCGCAGCGGCACCATGGAACTGCTGATGACACTGCCTGTGCGCGATGGCGAAGTCGTGCTGGGTAAATTTTTGGCCGCGTTCATCTTTTATTTGGCAACCACAGTCCTCACCCTCGTTTATCCTCTGGTGCTGATTAACTTTGGCAACCCAGACCTGGGCGTGTTGTGGACAACGTATTTGGGCGTATTGCTGGCTGGGGCATCATTAATCGCGATTGGCATTTTAGCTTCAGCCGTCACCGACAGTCAGTTGGTCGCCTTCTTCATTGCATTTGCCATCATTTTGACGCTGTATTTAGCACTGATTCCGGCTTCCTTTTTTGAATTAGGACCACTGTTCACTACGGTTTTTGAAGAATTATCGTTTGAAGGACACCAGGGCAACTTTTTCCGAGGCCTAATTGTGGCAAAAGATGTGGCGTATTATGTGGGGGTAACGGCCGTTTCCCTCTTCGCCGCTGCCCGTATCTTAGAAAGTCGTCGGTGGAGATAAAAGGAGGAAGAAGGAACACAGAGTTGCACTGAGAAGACACAGAGAAAAGAAAGAGAGGCCATTATTTCTCTCTTCTCTCTGTGAATCTCTGTGAAACCTCTGTGTAACTCTTAATTATCATGAAAAGACTCAATCAAATTGCACCATTTTTCCCCTGGATAGGGTTGATTTTGCTCATTGGCGGCGCGTTGGCGTACTTTGTGACGCGGCGCTGGGATTTACTGCCCAATTTATTATTTGCCGGGGGCGCACTGTTCCTGCTGCTGTTTGCTATGCTGCGACCTGACGACGTGCGCCGCCTCATGAGCGGCCGCCAGACGCGCTACGGCACCAGCACGTTGCTGTCCGTTGTGTTCTTCCTGGCGATTGTCGTGTTGGGCTACTACCTCACCTACGAAAACACCGACTGGCGCTATGATGCCACCGAAACCAGCCAATTTACCCCGCTAGACGAAACGGTAGCCATTTTGGAAAGCTTGGAAGCACCCATCCACGTCATTGGATTTTACTCCTTCCAACTTGCATTTCAGGAAGAAGCAACCCGTGCGCAGTTAGAAAGTTTGCAGGCCTATACCGATCAGTTCACCTTTGAATTTGTAGACCCGGATGAAAATCCGCTGCTGGCTGAAAAGTATGAATTGACCTTTGATGGCTCACTGGTTTTCACCCGAGGTGAAGGTGAAAACGAGACATTTGCCAAAGCGGCCGTGCCTGTTGATGAAACAAGCATTCACACCGCGCTGCTCAAAGTGATCAATCCGGTCGAAAAGAAAATCTATTTCATCACCGGCCATGGAGAACGAGATACAGAAGGGTTTGCAGAAGATGGCATCGGAACGGCCGTTCGCCTACTTGCCGAAGCCGGATTCGACACCGACACGCTGAATCTGTTTACGGCCGGTGAAATTCCCACCGACGCCACCGCCATTGCCATCATCGACCAGCAAGCACCTATGACCGAAGCAGAAGTAACCGCCATTCGCAACTACCTCGCCAGCGGCGGCACCGCCTTCATTGCGCGTGACGCCCTCGAAAGCGAAGGAGATTTGCAAACCAGCGATGATGCTTTGGCCGCGATGCTGCAAGCAGATTGGGGCGTCACTTTCCGTCCCGACTTCATCATTGAACAAGTGTTTGCCCAGGCTGGGCAATCATTTGGACTCGTTTTTCTCGGAGCCAGCTACGGAGCCAGCACCATCACCAGCGGCGATTTAGACCAATTCGGCACAGTGTATGACATCGCTCGTTCCATCGAAACAGAACCGCTCGAGGGCATCACTCGCATCAATCTGGTAATGACCAGCGATCAGGCGTGGGGTGAAACAGATTTTAACGGACTGGCTAACGGTATGGCCGTGCCAGACGATGGGATTGACGCAAGTGGACCATTGGCAATTGGCTCCAGCCTGGAAAACACAGCCACCGGCGCACGCCTGGTTGTGTTTGGCGACACAGATTTCCTCTCAAACGTATTGTTGTTGCAAAATGGCAATTCAATTTTGATGACGAATGCGTTCAACTGGCTGGCTGATGATGAGCTTTCAGTTGAATTAACGCCACGAGAAACTGTCACCCGGCAGCTAACGATTAGCCAGACGCAATTGGGTCTGATTCAAATTGTAGTCTTGCTGCTGACACCGGGCATAGCGGCTATCATTGGCTTTTCTGTCTGGTTCTCACGGAGGCAAACACGATGAGCTGGCGCACAACGGCCGTTCTCTTCATCATTTTGCTGGCATTGGGCGGTTACATTTACTACCAAAATCAACAAGAATCAGAAACTGTGACCGAATCAGAACCGGTGGGCACGCTGCCACCACCAACACCCGAACGCTTTAATCTCGTGCGTG
>QQUD01000346.1 GCA_008501785.1 Chloroflexota bacterium | reverse complement strand
CTGAATTGCAAGCAACGCAAGCAGAATTGGCCGCATCGGAGCGACGCGCTGGCGTTTTGGCTGAACGTCAGCGGTTAGCACAGGAGATTCACGATACGCTGGCACAGGGGTTCATTAGCATCATCATGCATTTGGAAACGGCCGTTCCTCACCTGCCAGATACCCCCAACATTACACGACCTATCACCCAGGCGCAGCAGTCTGCTCGTGACAGTCTGGCACAGGCACGGCGCGTTGTGCAAGATTTGCGTCCTGAGCCACTTGAAGAAGCAACGCTGCCGGATGCGATTCAGCAGGTAGCCGCGAAGTGGAAAAAGCATGGTGGGGTGGAAACGGCCGTTTCCATCACCGGCGATGCTTACCCCTTGCCACCAGATGCTGAAGTGACGCTGCTGCGAGCCATACAAGAAGCACTCGCCAATATTCGCAAACACGCCGCAGCCAACGAAGTGCGTATCACACTCTCCTACATGGCTGATATGGTTGTTCTCGATGTACAAGACAACGGCGTCGGCCTGGAAACCAATCAATCACCCACCGAACGTAATGGCGGCTATGGTCTTACTGCCATGCGTGAACGCGTCGCCCAATTCAACGGATCAGTCTTGTTAGAAAGTGAGCTGGATGAAGGGACGACACTGGTCGTGACGATTCCGGTCATCGGTAAACAGTAAACGGTAATCGGGAATCGATGAACAGTGAACAGTAATCAGCAAGCAGTTTGACTAACGACTACATGACGAATGACTACAAGAGTAACTACGGAGACTAAAATGGACAAAATCAACATTCTACTCGTCGATGATCACCCGGTTGTGCGGGAGGGTTTGGCGGGGATGCTGTCGGGGCAGGCAGATTTTGAGGTAGTGGGCGAGGCCTCAGATGGGGCGCAGGCGATGGTGCTGCATGAGTCGCTGCTGCCTGATGTGACGCTGATGGATTTGCGGATGCCGGGAACGGATGGGGTGACGGCGATTCGGGGGATTCGGAAGAAACGGCCGTCTGCCAATATCCTTGTGCTCACTACCTATGACAGTGACGCCGATATTGTGCGGGCCATTGAGGCAGGTGCTACCGGTTACCTGCTGAAAGATACGCCTCGTGAAGAACTGTTCCGCGCTGTGCGCGTGGCTGCCAGAGGCGAATCGGTATTGGCTCCGGCTGTGGCAGCACGTTTGATGACGCGGATGCGTGCGCCTGCCGAAGAAAACTTGAGTGGGCGTGAAATCGAGGTCTTACAGCTTGTTGCCAAAGGCAACAGTAACCGCGAAGTGGGCCGTGTACTGCACATCAGCACCGCCACCGTCAAAACCCACCTTATCCATATCTTCGACAAGCTTGGTGTGGATGATCGCACCGCCGCCGTCACAGTAGCATTAGAATGGGGGATTTTGACGTTGGATCGGTGAAAGGGTTGTTTTTTAGCAGGCTACAATGGATATCAATAAGGAATGGATTAAGAAAGCGAATTTTATCCGTTCCTTATTGATATCTGCTATAGCCATCATTGCAGTAGAGACAACATGCGCAATAGCGCACCACGAAGGATGAAAATGGGACGCAGATTTTCAAGATGAACGCAGATTTTATTCTTTTTCCGCGTTTTCCGCGTCCTGTTTTCAGGACAGACAGCATGAACGTGGCACACCACCACCCATGAAAACCGTAGTGCGATTTGGTAAATCGCATATCGAATTAACAATTCGATTTACACAGGAGAACATGCACTCAATTGTATTGAATTAGTAAATCGTAAATCATCAATCGTAAATCATCTTATAGCTGGCCCAGGCAATTTCGTTTTCCCAAATTTTGATGGTGATGGCGCTTAGGGTTGGTGCTTGAATGCGCTCGGCTAGCTGATGGCAGAAAATGCGTGAGAAGTGTTCGATGCTGGGATTCAATTCGGCAAATTCGGGTAGTTCGTTTAATGTTTTGTCTTTGAAATAGGCAACTAGGTCTTCTAGATTGTTTTCGATGTCTACAATATCTACGAGGTAGCCATGTTTATCGAGTGTGGTACCTTCAAGCTGAACTTCTACGACATAATGGTGTGAATGCCACTCATTTTCTGGTCCCCAGTTTCCCCCGATTAAAAAGTGTTGCGCAACAAAGTCTCTTTTTACGGCGACGGTGTACATTGGTTATGAAATCTCCTGTTTGTAAATGAATGTGTTTTCGTCTGTCTTTTCTCTGTTTTCTGCTAATTGTTTATTGACGATTGTGATTAATTTTTTAACGTTATAAGGCTTTTGTAGAAAACCGGCAACATCCAGATCACCGAGCTGCTGATTGGCTTCAGATTCACTGTAGCCTGATGATATCATGAGGGGAATGTTAGGTGTTATTTGGCGAAATTGGGTGATGGCTTCTTTGATGCTGAGGCCGGGCATAGATAGATCAAGAATAATGAGTTTGATTCGGTTTTGCTGTTGTTGTAGTTGTTGGATGCCGTCTTGGCTGTTTACGGCCGTTAACACCTCCAACGATTCACTCGACAAAATATCATTAAGCGTATCGCGTACGGGTGCTTCATCGTCAACAACCAAAATCATGCCCTTCACAAGAGCCATTTTATCGTCGTTTGATTGACGTATTGGTATCGGTTCTGCCATATAAGCTGCTGATTTTTCTTTAATAATCTTTTCATTGGTCGGCATCATACTTGCGGTATCAATTGGGAAGAGGAGATCAAATCTGCTGCCATGATTGGGAGTTGAATGAACGGTTAACCCCCCGTTGTGACCACGAACAATGCCTTGAACGGCTGCTAAACCTAAACCACGTCCGGTAAATTTTGTTGTGAAAAATGGATCGCCTATCTTTGACAATGTCTCCTCATCCATGCCGGTGCCATTGTCTGTTACCGTAAGCATGACATAGTCTCCAGCCGGTGGCGCAATGCCAAACGCTGGCCAAGATTGACTGATCGATGGCGTAATGTGAGAAACTCCGGTTGTGATGTTTACAATACCTGACTCATTGCCAATGGCTTCTTTTCCGTTGATGATCAAATTCATAATTACTTGCTGCATTTGACCAATATCGACTCTGACAGGTGGCAGTGGTTCATGTAAATCTGAAGAAAGCTGTATCGTTTTTGGCAATCCAACTGAAAACAGATGAAGATTATCTGTAATGAGTTGGTTGAGATCAATGGATTCGATTTGAAATTGCCCCTTGCCTGAATAAGCCAATAATTGTCGCGTGAGTGCGCTGGCTCTTTCTGTTGCTGTGTAAGCTTTTTGCAAATGAGGTTGCGCCATGCTGTCTTTTTTGCCTTTAAGTTGAGCCAGTGAAATTTGTCCCATCATGGCTACCAATAAATTGTTAAAGTCGTGGGCAATCCCTCCCGCTAAAATCCCCAGGCTTTCTAATTTTTGTGCCTGTTGCAACGCTTCTTCGGCCTGCTTTCGCTCGGTAATATCGCGGGAATTTATGACAACGGCTTGGACGGCCGGTTCATTTAGGAGGTTTGTGAACGTCTTTTCGACCCATTGGATGCCGCCATTTTCTGTAAGAATGCGGTAGATAATGTTTTGTGAGCTGCCCGGTGACTTTAACAAAGATTGGAAAGTTGTTTTCACTTTTTCAATGTCGTTTGGATGGATACTATCGGGATCAAATAGGTTTTTTTGATTTTGATTATGAAAGGAAGGGGTAATTGTATTGATTGGCTGAAAATTGCCGAGCTTATCAACCAGTGTGATAGTTGCCGGGTTATGTTCAACCAGTGCCCTGAATCGTTTTTCGTTATAAATCACCTTATTGTGTAGATAGGCACGTTCAATAGCAATACTAACATGTTCACTAAGCATGGTTAATAGATGTAAATCTTCTTCTGAAAATGCGTTGACGTGAGCGCTTTCGATGTTGATGGCGCCCACAATATTTGATTCGTAAAACAAAGGAACACATAACTCAGAATGATTGACATCATCTTGTAATAAAGATATGTAATCATTGTCTAACTGGGTGTCGGTGACAAAGGCCGATTCACCAGTGCGGATGACGCGACCAATTACACCAAAATTGATTGAAAGTGAGGGATGGACATTGGTGAATCCGCGTTGGTGTTGGAGGATTAATTTGTCACCTTGGCGCGTGTAAAGGCTGACTAAATCGTACCCAAATGTATCTGCCAATGCATCAACCACTGTGACATAAATGATAGATAAATCGAGTTCACGTGCTAATGAGGCGTTTAGACGAGCTAACAGAGCAAGTTCCTGGGTTTGTCGCTGCGCAGAGACAAATAGCTGTTTGTGTTTTTGTTCACTATGAAGCAATTTTTGCTCTGCTTTGTTTCGCTCTGTGAGGTCAGTGATGACGGAGATAGACCCAATAACCTGGTTATTTTGGATGCGGGGAACGCTGGTCACGAAGGCATGAATAAACCGGCCGTTTCTATGCTGCAATCGTACTTCGTATGTGGTTGTCTCTCGATCTTGTTTTGCTGTGTAAGATTCCTCTAATAAATGTGCATCTCCCGGTACAGCAATTTTAAAAGGCGAAAGCTGGAGCAGTTCATGGGTCTCGTACCCTAGCATC
>QQUD01000014.1 GCA_008501785.1 Chloroflexota bacterium | reverse complement strand
GCGGATGAGTAAAATGGGCATGACGCTGGAAATCGAGCTGGGCGTCACTGGTGGTGAAGAAGATGGTGTTGACAATACCGACGTAGACAGCGCTCGCCTCTACACCCAACCCGAAGAAGTTGCTTATGCCTATGAAGAATTGATGAAAGTAAGCGACAAGTTCACGATTGCAGCCGCATTTGGCAACGTTCACGGCGTATACAAACCAGGCAACGTTGAATTGCGTCCAGTTATTTTGAATAATTCCCAAAAATATGTTCAAGAAAAATTCGGAACCGAAGAAAAACCGCTAAACTTTGTTTTCCACGGTGGCTCAGGCTCCAGTCAGGAAGAAATTCGCGAAGCACTTTCTTACGGCGCAATCAAGATGAACATCGACACCGACCTGCAATGGGCATTTTGGGATGGCCTTCGTAACTACGACATCAAGAATCATGACTATCTGCAAGGTCAAATTGGTAATCCTGATGGCGATGACATACCAAACAAGAAATTCTACGATCCACGTAAATGGCTGCGTGCCGCAGAAGATTCGTTTGTGACTCGTCTGAAGCAAGCTTTTGAAGATTTGAACAATGTTAACACGTTGGGATAATTTTCAAATCGCGACAATTTAGATTGATGAACGGCCGTTTCTCTGGAAATGGCCGTTTGGTTTCTCATAGCTTTCCAAAATACCTCTAATTTCAACTGCCAAATATTGAATGTTTGATAACCTGACAAATATTGGTAACATACCTTGGATTGCAAACGTATCTAAAAAAATTGTAGGCTATCTATCGTGAATATCTATAACGCTGAACAACTAACAGCATTAAACCGCATGGGACAGCTAATCACGGCAAGTCTCAGCTTACCTGAAGTACTCAACCACGTTATTGAAGAGGTGCCACGCCTTCTTGAAACTGAAGGGGTTGGGGTTCTGCTGCCGGTAGGTGTTGACGAACTCATGTTTGCAGTTGTCAGCGGCGATGGCGCACAAGGGCTGCATGGGACACGGATGCCTGCTAATGTTGGTGTTGCCGGAAAGGTGATGAGTACGGGGCGTCCTGTCAAAATAGGCAGTCAAGAAGAACAAGACAAGATTTATCGAGCAATTGAAACAAAAAACAGTTATCATACCCAGTCGTTATTGGCAGTGCCCTTAATACTTCGAGGCAAGGTCATTGGGGTTCTTGAAGCCGTTCATCGCAAATTTGGTGCGTATGATGATGATGATTTGCGCATACTAGAAGCAGCAGCCGTCTGGGTCGCCTTAGCCATCCATAATGCAAACCTTTTTGGCAAAGCAAAACAAGAGATCATCGAGCGAAAAAAGGCTGAAGCAAGATATCGGACATTAACAGAACTGGCTCCGGTTGGTATTTTTTCGACGGATGAAAACGGCCGTTTCACTTACGTCAATGATCAATGGAGTGCCATTGTGGGCCTATCATCCGCTGCGGCCACAGGGTCTGGTTGGACACAAAACCTGCATCCCGAAGATCATGATCTGGTTTTGGCTGATTGGGAAGAAGCGATTTGTGAAAAACGGCCGTTTTATCTCGAATATCGGTATCAGCCAGCAGAAGGAGAGACGGTCTGGGTGTTGGGGCAAGCCGTTCCAAACCTTGACCAAGATGGGAATATTCAGGGATATATCGGTACATTAACCGACATCACAGAACGTGAGGCGATGCGTCAAGCTCAAAAATTGGCCAGCCTAGGCACGATGATTGGCACAATTGCCCATGATTTTAACAATCTACTCTCGGCTGTTTACAACCATTCTGAACTGGCATTAATGATGATGCCACCCGACTTGCCATCTGCTCAACATGTGCAGCGGGCTATTGAAACAACCACACATGCCGCCAAGTTAACCCAACAATTATTAACCTATTCTGGCATTGGCAATTTTACAATTGAAAAGATCGAAATCAATGCTCTTATTCAAGATTCAATGTTTCTGCTAGAAGTAGCCATCCCCAAAAATGCAAATTTGGAAGCCGTCTTTTACCCAGAGCCATTATTCCTTGAAGCAAGCGACACGCAATTGCAACAGGTGATTATGAATTTAATCATCAATGGTGCTGAATCATTGCAAGGTGAACCCGGAGATGTGATTATCAAGACGGGGAGGGAAACGATAACGGCCGTTAACGCCCATGCCCCGCAACTACTTGAACCAATTACACCGGGCGAATACGTGACGTTAAAAGTAGAGGACAACGGATGCGGCATTGCTTCGGAAACCCTCAACAAAATTTTTGACCCATTTTTCACGACAAAATCAACTGGCCATGGTTTAGGACTCGCAGCCGTTCTAGGCATTATTCGTGAACTAAATGGGGGCATTTGGATCAAAAGTGAAGTTGGAAAGGGAACCCGATTTAATCTTCTATTCCCAGCAGAGAGTTAAACATAAAGACAAAGATTGGACCAATTTTCTCTAGGAGTTAAGAACAAAAATGCTCCAAATTGGTCCAATCTCGAGTAACCAGAAAATTTATTAATAAACAGACACCGCAGCCGGAGCCACCATCTTATTTGCCATTAAAGAAAATAACCGATAAACGTTTTCTCCGGTCTTGGCACTTGTTAACACAACGGCTTCCACCGATTCTTGCAAATCATCGGGTAATGGCAAGCGGGGTTGCTTAACCAAATCCACTTTATTTCCTGCAACAATCACAGGAACATTTGGATAGTGGATTTGTAACTGACGAATATTTGACCACAAAAACGGAATCGTTTGCAGCCGTGACAAATCACAAACTGCTAAAAATGCATTGGCCTCCCATAAATAGCTGGAGTGCATCACATCCGTATTATCTTCCATATCCCAAATATTCATATTAATCGAAAGGCCATCCCAAATTAATTTCTTTTGTCGAATCGTTGCGCCAATTGTATTCACGTAATGTGAATCAAAACGATTTTCAACAAAACGGCGAACCAGACTAGATTTACCAACAGCAAACGTACCAACCACACAAATCTTCATTTGAAATGAATTATTCTTTTCCATTACAACATTTCTACTTTGCGATCAATTTCCCACCAGGCGAACTGTTCCACCGATAACTATCATCACAAATCAAAGGTATCGATGGTGGTTCATAAGTCTCTTGCAATTCATAAACGCGGAGGGGAAGTTTACGGCGTTTAAGCTTAACTAATCCAAGTGGTTTTATTAAAAATCGATCATCAATATGCATCAATGTTTCATGGCTGAGAATGATTTGGCCTGCGGCGGCACGAGAACATAGATGAAAAGCAATATTTGTTACATCTCCAACAACGGAAAAACGATAACGATCTTCAGAACCCAGGTAACCGGCAGTTGCCGTCCCGGTACAAATACCAATACCAAAACCCAAAGCGGGTACGTCTTGTGACCGACCTTCAGCCACATATTTTTCTAAACTTTCACGAATGTCTAAAGCGGCAATCACGGCACGATTGGCATGGTCTGGTAACTTATCAGGCAAATTAAATGTTGCCATCACCATATCACCAACAATTTGAATAATGGTTCCTTGATGACGGCGAATTGCCTTGATAATCACGGTCATATACGCATTTAAAACATCAACAGCGTGTTCTGGCTCCAATTTTTCTGCCACCGGCGTAAAATTGCGCATATCTGCAAATAAAATCGAAGTATCTCTACGTAAATTACCACCCGGTTTAGGTGGCTGCTTTGATTCAATCACTTCATCAGCAACAGATTTTGGCACCAAATGCTGCAACATGTCCGTCATCAAATCATTTGCTTCATCAAGTTTTGTTGACAATAAAAACAACTCTTTTCTCTGCTGCTGTAAACACCATTCTTGCCGCACCTGATTGGTAATATCAGTTACAGTAATCATCAAACTAGATCCAAATTCAGCAAACGGTTCAATTTGCAAGGAATAGTATTTACCGGGACCATCACCATCTTCATGGTGTATTTTGGGGATCGTAATCGACGCTTCTTGGCTCTCAGATAAGCATTGCAAACGATTATCCATACCAAGTAGTTCTGGAAACGCCTGCGTCACCTTATTTCCAACTAATGTAGACGTATTCGCACGCCATGTCGATTCAACCCACTCCGAAACATGTTGAATGACAAGGCTTGCGTCTAATAAAAGATATCCGATCTGTTGTTTTTGGGTTAGGATACTGCTTAACCGCTGCTGCATTTTAGAGTTTATCATGGGTATCAAAGTAGCGGTTGCAAACTGAATGGTGCAATCAATTTATTTATTTATTTATACGATCAGCGTATCCTAACAATCTGGCGGTGAATCTGAAGCATAAATTGCAATAACTGCTTAATTAATACTTTTCACGCCTTTTTCACTCTAGTGTCAACTTCATTTCCCATTCACCATCATGCTCGACACCGGTATTCACAAAACCCGCTTTTTCGTAAAACTTCTCAGGGCTGCCTTCTCCAGGCACATAGGTGACTAACAGTTCTTTGGCACCTGGGCGGGTTTTGACGTAATCGACGAGCAGGTTAATGGCAGAACGGCCGTAACCCTTCCCCTGGTACTTCGCATCAATCATATACCGCCACA
>QQUD01000864.1 GCA_008501785.1 Chloroflexota bacterium | reverse complement strand
ATTAAAAAAAGATTGTATGCCGCACGTCAGCGGCTCAAGGAGAAATTGATCATGGTTGAAGAACAATTACAAGCAAATAAACCATCTCAAGGTGAAACATTTGTTGATAACGTGCAATTTTACATTGCATTACGAAATGGCAATCATAAATTGCTCGCCAATTTATTAGCGAAACAACCAGACTTGGTAGACATGAAAACAGAGTGGCCAGTCGCATCCAACACCTATTATTGGCCGCTCGGAGTCACACCACTTTATTATGTCGCAGGTATAGGTGACACGACGACCATGCAGCTCTTACTCAATCATGGTGCAGATGTCAATGGGGACGGTTCAGACCAAACACCGCTGCACCATGCAATTGTGATGAACCGGGAAACGGCCGTTTCCATGCTAATTGATCATGGTGTAAACATAAATGCAGCCACACCACAAGGATTAACACCACTGCACCATGCCACAATTCGCGGCAATGACGCGATGGTCAAACTGTTGTTGCAAAAGGGAGCGAGCGTTTCCATCCAAGACAATTCCGGTCACACGCCAGCCGATTGGGCTGCACACAAAGGATTTACCCAATTAGTAGAGCTGCTGGTTAAGCATGGAGCCAACCAACCCAAATCAGTTGTTTCCAATCCAGCCACGAAACAAGCTGCGACAACACGCCAACTGCCCGATCCGAAAGCGGCTTTAGGACGTATCATTCGTGCTGATGGAGCGCCTCACGATGGTGGTCAGCAGCTCACCATGCAGACAATTGCACCCATTTCA
The DNA here is from genome assembly GCA_008501785.1 of Chloroflexota bacterium. The sequence goes on along the minus strand of QQUD01000864.1, from coordinate 3,789 downwards.
ATGTCGCAATCCGTATCGCCAATTTTGGAAACTGGTATCAAAATGATTGACCTGATGGCCCCGATTAAACGTGGGGGGCATGTGGGAGTCTTCACGCCACTTTCTGGCATTGGCCGGATGTTGATGCAAGCTCAAATCATGCAAAGTATGGTCGCATTGCATAATGGGATCATACTTTACATGGATTTAGAGCAGGGCGAAGTGACTGCAGCGAACCTGCGGCTGGAGTGGCGGGCCGCGTTTAATCTGCCCGAAAAGGTGCTCAACGAACATATGATTTGTGTCTTTGGGCAGGTAGATGATGATGTGTCCAGACAACAGCAAGTTGCAGAAACAGGGTTAACGCTGGCAGAATCGTTACGCAGCCAGGGGCAAGAGGTGTTGTTAGTCGTAGGCAGCAAGATGACGCTGGTTGATGGTGTGGTTCCGTTCTTACGAGCCAATACGGCCGTTTCTCCCCACGCCGCCATTACCACTCTCTACGACGGTGATCATACCACCGGTCTTGAGCCAGCCATCTTCACCGAACTAGATGCATTGCTCACCTTTGACCGCACGCGCCGCACACAAGGGTTATGGCCCGCAACCGATCCGCTGCAATCCTGGTCAGCACTGCTCAACCGGCCCGATTTGATTGGTAATCGCCATGTGGAATTGGTAAAGGCCGTTCGTCCACTGCTGCAACGGTACCAAGAACTGCGTCACGGATTTGAATATGCGGGTTTCGATGCGCTCTTCTACCTCGACAACCTGGCAGACGACAAAATTACTGTCACCCGTGCCCGCCGCCTACACCGCTATTTGACACAGCCAATACCCCTTTCGGAGCTGGTTACTGGCAAACCCGGCCAACTTGTTTCGCTGCAACATGTCCTTCGAGATGTGGAGGGGATTGTAAACGGCCGTTACGACAACAAATCAGAAGATGAATTTCTTTACATTGGCGCTTTGAATTGACAATTTTAGGATGATGATTGACGATTCATTGCGCGAACAACCAAATCGTCAATCATCAATCGTCAATCCAAATTCCTCAACACACGCCGAATTTGATCAAGATGTGCATCACAATGTTCTGCATATATTTCCAGCAAATCGACAGGTGTTAAGGTGCGGTTCAGTTCAGAATGGAAGCCCGTGCGCGATAATTCGGCTGCATTCAGGCTGGCAAACAGCTTTACCCATCGTTGATGCAGCCCATTCAATACGTGTAATGACGCAGAAATCGGCACATCCGACACATCGGCCGTTTTGGCCCACAGTGGCTCTTGATATGATTTTAACGGTGGATTATCCTCCGTTAAAATCAGCTTCAGCCGAATAAAACTGTTCATGTGTGAATCAGCCAAATGATGCACAATTTGCTGCACCGACCACTCCCCATCCAATGATTTTGTCTGCAACTGATCTTCTGACAAACCCTGCACGAGCTTTGCTAGATTTTGAGGCAATTGGGCAATCGTTTGTAGCTGTTTTTGTTGTTCTGAGTTGAGCATATTTCTTCCTTATTTGATTATTCAATCTCTGACTTTAGCTGTGCCAAAAAGTCACGCATAAACTGTGTACGGCGTTCTGCTTCGGCACGTCCTGCATCGGTTTGCATCGTCTCCAGCAATTTGAACAATTTTACATAAAAATGATCAATGCTGTATTGTTTATCATCTAGTTGGCGCTGCTGAGCAAACGGCTCATCAGGATGGTAAAGCGGTCTCCCAAACGACGCACCTACAATAATGCAGCGAGCAATGCCAATCGCCCCTATTGCATCCAGGCGATCAGCATCCTGCACCACCTTCGCTTCAATCGTCTCCGGTGGAATTTTGGCTGAAAAGCTGTGCGCTGCAATTGCATGTTCAATGGCGGGAATCAACTCGGTCTCGTACCCTGACGCTTGCAAAAAGCCCCCTGCTGCTTTTGCTGCCATCTGCGACGCCTGGTTACGTCGCCATGAATCCTTGGGCATTATTACACAATCATGCAGCCACGCCGCTGGAATCACGACGCTAAGATCCGCATTTTCAACGGCTGCCAACTGCTTCGCCGATTTTACCACACGGTGAACATGATCTAACTTATGTGCGCCATCTGACCCAGACATCTGATCCGCCATAAAACGCTCAAAACGATTTTCCCACTCAATCCAATTGATTACTCTTATCAACATGGTTCCTTTTTTTTCTGCACGACTTGTTTTGATCGCGACCCTGTATGGATGCTTACAAAATGAATCGGCACAATCCATATAATGGGCTTGGGGAAAAAGTGCCCACGGTTCTGTGGAAAGATGACGTGAGCACATTTTTACAGGCAACATCCAATTTGAATGCTGCGCTGCGGCGATTCTTGCATATCTCTCAGCAGGTGTCAAGACGGATATTGTGCGTTTCCCCTTTTACCAATTTTCCAATGGAGGAACAGATCATGAATAATATTCGTATTTCGCGACGTCAATTTTTGCGTTTGAGTGCCGCCAGTGATGGCGCAGCCTTGTTAGCTGCCTGTGGCGCACAGGCCACACCCGCACCCACTGCTACCTCGGCACCTGCATCAGCGGCCGTTTCCAGCGGTGGAGCTGGTGGTGCTGATATTGAAGTGATGGCTAAAGATGTGATTGATTTTGCCTTAGAAAGTGATGCGTGGACGGGGCAATTTCGAAGGATAGATTAAAAAGAAGGGGAATGCGGCATTCCCCTTCTTTTTACACATTCACGTTGATGGCGCTGCCTGATTCGTAGCGACGGAGGCCGGTGTAGAAAACGGCCGTTGCCAAAACCCACATAAGTGTGGCCATACCTACCATTGCCAGCAGCAGTTGCCAACTGTGTGTCTGCACCATTTCTACTGGCACAGCCCCTACAAAACCAGCCGGAATAATCGTGTAAAGCAGGACTCGCGAAACGCCAGAAAAGAGTGAATTGGGGTAAAGCGAAAATGTGAGCATCGCAAAATATAGTTGCTGGCTGCTATATTGCGCATTTCCCATAAAAAAGGCCAGCGATCCAACCACAATCGAGAATGCCACCAAAATTAGTGCCCCTAATATCACTGCCACTACAAACAACAATATTTCAATGGGCTGAAATAATCCCGTAAATAGATATGCCATCACTCCAAACGAAATGTCTCCGATAGTCGATATTATCATGCGTGATGAAATGACATGCAGCAATAAATTGCGCGGAAAAACCAGATAATAATCCAATCGCCCTTGTGCAATTAAATATGCCATGTTGTGTGCCGTGTTCCCAGCAAACATGAACGACAATCCATACCCTAGTGTCACCACTGCAAATAAAAGGTAAATCTGCTGAATACCGTATCCACGAATGTTTCCAAAACGCTCAAAAAAGATAAGCCAAAACACAAAGTAGATGCCATTGTTAATGAACATTCCCACAATCTGCGTAATAAAACTGGCCCGATACTCCATTGCTGATGAAAGATTAAGCCCAACCAATGTTTTCAAAAAAGCAAGCTCAGTCACAACGCGTTTCATCTTCCCTCCCGTTTTTCGTTTTCCGTTTTTTGTTGATTATTTTCCATTCCACCCTACCCTCCATTTATTGACAACTGCTTCGTTGCCCAACGATAGTGGAAGAACAGTGCTGTTCCCAAAATGGTTAACCAAACAGCTTGGCCTCGCAGGATCTCTCCAAATTGCACAGCATCAAAGGCGACAAACAGCTTGGCCGGTGCATATGTTGTCAGATGGAATGGCAGCAGTTTGGCAATGCGCTGCAACCATTCAGGTAAAAAGTCAACAGGAATCATCAATCCACCCAAAATAAA
>QQUD01001067.1 GCA_008501785.1 Chloroflexota bacterium | reverse complement strand
GGCAAATCACCAACAACAAGCCCATTGGCAGTCAACCCTGTGAATCTACCATTTACGCACCGTTTGGGTTTGCCATGTGGAAACCCATGGCCGAAACGCTTGGTTGGCCCAACCAATCCATCGGTTGGGACACAATCGTTACGCTCGCAGCGGACCCCGAAGGGTGGGCAACCTACGGGCATCCAGAATGGGGTGAGTTCCGCTTTGGACACACACATCCCGCGTATGCTAATTCTGGCTTGCTGTCGATGACCGGTTTTGTGTATGGTATTGGTGGCGAAACTTTGACAGCAGCTGACATTTACGATGAGCAAGTGCAAAATGCAATGGCTGATTTGCAGGAAAATACGGCGAAATACGGCCGTCAAGCGCCAGCCTTGCTAGAGCTGATGGCCCGACAAGGTCCTAGCTACCTGCACGCTGCCGCCGTTCCCGAAGCCGACACCGTTCGTTTCAACATTGAACGTGGCGATGAACTTGCATTCCCACTCGCCTTCATCTTCCCTTCTGGCGGCACCATGTGGGCCGATCATCCTTACTGCGTGCTCGACAATGCGGAATGGGTGACACCAGAACAGTCTGAAGCGGCAGTCATTTTCCAAGATTATTTGGCAGCAAAAGACCAGCAAGAAGCCGCCATCGACAACTATTTGCGTCCGTTGGACAGCAGCATTCCGCTCCATGCCCCGCTCGATCTGGCGAACGGTACAGACCCCAATGCCAATCCACAAACCATCCCAGCGCTGCCCAGCCCGACCACCGAAATCAGTAATGCCGTCATCGACATCTTCCAACTTAACAAACGAAAAGCGACGATCATGGTTGTTTTGGATGTGTCGGGCAGCATGGAAGGGGACAAAATCAGCACAGCCCGTGATGCTACCATCGAATTTTTTGACAGATTAGACCCAAATGACGAAGTTGGTTTGATGGTTTTTAGTGATGAACCGATTATGCTTTCCAAACCGACCCGAACTGGCGATGTAGTTGAAGGACTCAACCAACAAGTGTCTGGCTTGTTTGCTGATGGCAATACAGCTTTGTATGAAGGTGTATGTGATGCAGCCAAAGCTATCACCAAAATGCAAGAAGAGGATGTGGCAAGTAGTGAATCGCGTCTTTATGGCATTGTGTTGTTGTCTGACGGTGAGGATACGGTTGGAAACGTTACCGAAAATCAGATGTTTGCCACCTGCTTGCCTGCGAATGCAGAAGCAGACGGCATCAAGATTTACCCGATTGCGTTTGGTGAGGATGCGGACACGAGCGTACTGACACGCGTGGCAAATGTGAGCGGTGGCCGCATGTTTACGGCCGATCCGCAATCGATTAGCAGCGTGTACATTTCAATTTCAGCAGAACAATAGCTAAAATTTTTGGTTCCATTCGAGACAAATCCTGTAGGGGCGGGGCTAGTACCCGCCCAGTCAAGGGCGACCACAAGGGTACGCCCCTACAGGTAACAATTTCACGCAAAATCCTAACGAGTCAATCTTTTTAGCAAAGAAAAAAGAGGGATTTAAAAGTTATGAAAGTTTTAGTGATTGGCTCTGGTGGCAGAGAACATGCCTTGGTATGGAAGCTGGCGCAGTCGGAGCGTGTTGAGCAGATTTTTGTCGCGCCGGGGAATGCGGGAACGGCCGTTTCCGCCACCAACATCCCCATCACCGCCGAAGATATTCCCGCACTCGTGCAATTTGCGCAAGAAAATGAGATTGGGCTGACCGTTGTTGGACCTGAAGTGCCGCTGGCGGCGGGGATGGTTGATGCATTCCAGGCGACTGGATTGGCAATTTTTGGGCCGACACAAGCTGCGGCGCAGTTGGAATCGTCAAAGGCGTTTGCGAAAGCGTTTATGTTTGGACAAAGCATTCCCACAGCGGCATCTGGCACGTTTACCGAATATGATGATGCTGTGAAATATGTTAAGGCGCAAAACGATGCGTCTGGCATCGTGATCAAGGCCAGCGGACTTGCCGCAGGTAAAGGCGTGATCATCTGTGATAATGCAGAACAGGCAATAACCGCACTCAAGCAAATTATGGTTGACCGCGCGTTTGGCAGCGCCGGGGATGAGGTGGTTGTTGAGGAGCGGTTGACGGGTCCTGAGGTGTCGCTGCTGGCGTTTTGTGATGGGAAAACGGCCGTTTCCATGCTCCCCGCCCGTGATCACAAACGCGCTTTCAACAACGACGAAGGTCCAAATACCGGTGGGATGGGCGCTTTTGCTCCGCCACCAGACATAAATCAAGGGTTGATTGATGAAATTATGTCAACAGTTATGCAGCCGACGGTTGATGGCATGGCTGCGAATGGTACGCCTTATGTCGGGGTTTTGTATGCAGGCATCATGCTGACGCCAAACGGCATTAAAGTGTTGGAGTTTAACTGCCGCTTTGGGGACCCAGAAACGCAGGTTATTTTGCCAATGCTGAACAGTGATTTGGTTGAAATTATGCTGGCCTGTATTGAAGGGCAATTGCAGCCAGAGATGGTGCAGCGGCATGATGGCGGCTGTGCGACGATTGTGATGGCTGCTCCAGGTTATCCAGGCAGCTACCCAAAAGGATTACCTATCACCGGGCTAGACGCTGTGCCAGATGATGCATTTGTTTTTCATGCTGGAACAATGCAAGAGAATGGAAACGTTGTTACCAGTGGAGGGCGTGTGTTGGCAGTGAGTGCGTTGGGGGTGGATGTGGAAACGGCCGTTTCCCGTGCCTATGCCGGTATCCAAGCCATTCATTTTGAAGGCGCACATTTTAGAACAGATATTGGGAGGCGCGGTGAGTAATCAATCTGCATATGCACGTGCCGGGGTAGATATTACTGCCGCACAGAAAGCGACGGAATTGATGAAAACGGCCGTTCAGTCCACCTTTGGCCCTGAGGTGCTTTCCAATGTTGGTAATTTTGGTGGTTTGTTTGACATAAGTTCACCAATTGAGAGCAAACCTGTGTTGGTCGCTTCTACGGATGGCGTCGGAACCAAAACGATGGTAGCTGCGGCGATGAATCGTTGGGACACGATTGGTCATGATATTGTGAACCATTGTGTGAACGATATTTTGGTGCAGGGAGCAAGGCCACTTTTCTTTTTAGATTATGTGGCTTCGAGCAAGTTGGACCCTACCCAAATTGCTACTGTTGTGGATGGTATTGCGGAAGCATGTCAACGGGTTGGCTCTGCGCTGCTGGGTGGTGAAACGGCCGAAATGCCTGGTGTTTACCAACCAGGGGAATTGGACCTGGTGGGCACGGTTGTCGGCGTTGTGGCGCGTAACAGCATTATTGATGGTAGTCGCATCAGCGCTGGAGATGTGATTTTGGGGCTGCCATCGAGTGGGCTGCATACGAATGGGTACACATTGGCGCGGACGGTGCTTTCTGAGCTGGATTGGCACCAGCCGCATCCAGATTTGGGTGACACGCCAGGGAATTTGCTGCTGGCGTCGCATCGCTGTTATTTGTTGGAAGTGCAGGCGCTGTGGGAGGCGGGTGTCGATGTGCTCGGGTTGGCACACATTACAGGTGGAGGGTTGATTGATAATCCACCTCGCATTTTCCCTGAGGGCCTGGGTGCAGAAATTAAGCGGGGTAGCTGGGTAATTCCGCCGATTTTCAGCTTGATTCAGGCGTTGGGCAATATTCCGGAGATGGAGATGGCTCATGCGTTTAACATGGGGTTGGGGATGTTGGTGATTGTGCCGCCAGCGCAGGCTGAACGGGCGCAGCAGGTGTTGGATGAGGCTGTTGTTGTGGGCAAGATGGTTGTGGGGGAAACGGCCGTTACGTTTAAGAGTTGATTTAACACGGGCGGAAGAGAACACGGACAAAAAATGTCCGAGTTTTCTTCCGTTCGTGTTTTTATTGAGGAAAAACTATGTCGCAAACACGTATAGTTGTTTTGATTTCGGGGTCGGGGAGTAATTTGCAGGCGTTGCTGGATGCGGTGGAAGACGGCCGTTTATCCACCGAAATCGCGCTGGTAGTGTCTAATCGGAAAGCAGCGTATGGACTGGTACGGGCGGAGCAAGCAGGCATACCTACGCTGTATCATCCTTTCAAGCCATATCGAGATGCAGGCAAGAACCGTGATGAGTATGAAGCTGATTTGGCTGCAAAACTCAAGCCGTTTCAGCCTGATTTAATTGTACTGGCGGGCTGGATGCACATATTAGGCGCTGATTTTCTATCGCATTTCCCAAACAAAGTGATTAACTTACACCCCGCATTGCCAGGGCAGCTTGCCGGAACTCACGCCATTGATCGGGCTTTTGATGCTTACAAAAAAGGTGAAATTTCATACAGTGGCTGCATGGTCCACTATGTTATTCCTGAGGTTGATGCAGGCGCTGTTATTGTCCAGGCCCAGGTTTCCATTGATCCTGATGATACGCTGGCTGACTTTGAAGAACGAATGCATGCTGCCGAACATCAAATTATTGTGGAAGCCGTTGAGAAAACGTTGGTGGTTTAAGATTTTAGACACGGATAGGGGGAATACGGATTTTTCTAATCCGTATTCCCCCTATCCGTATGAAACTTGATTATTACTCTATTTTTAAC
>QQUD01000739.1 GCA_008501785.1 Chloroflexota bacterium | reverse complement strand
TAGGCGCTGGGGCCACATCAAGTTCTACGGATAGTCGTTGTTTACAGAGGTGGAATTGAGACAGGAAGTCGCCTTAGTAGAAGGAAACGGCCGTTTTACCTCTACTGCCAGATAAACCAGCAGCGCCTGCACCTTGTTGGTGGCAAAATAGGAGACAGACTCCTCCCCCAGCTCAACATAGAAGTGCCCCAGAAGTGATAGCCGCAGTCGGGTCATGATTGGCGAACATTGTTTTCGATAGTGTGGGGGGGCGCGGACACAGGTGACAAATGTCACACTGTTCATTGTAACCTAAAAAGATGGTTGGAATCAATACTTGTACGTTTTGGTGACGATGATCGGTCAGGATGATGAAAAGGAAATAACTAATTTGCGCGAAAGATGGAAGTGAGAACGGCCGTTTCCCTGTTCAAATAACTCGAATTGGCATGGTTCAGAATGTGGCAAATTAACTTTAAAATTTTGAACCATGCCCTCGAATTGAGAAACGGCCGTTTCTCCTTTACATCCCATCTCAATCCATCTAAAATAAGCATACGCGTTGTTTACCCTTCGGGTTATGAACATTAAACCTTTTAATCGGTAATAAAGACATCGAATGAATTCGACGTCTGGCTCTGAAAACATGTTTCAAAATGTTTAATCTGGCAGGCCCAAAATTCATTTTGGGGCAAATGCAATTATCGATTTATTTTCTGGATTTTCATTACCGGTAGGGTTTAGGAGAGGACCAACCGTATGACTTACCGTGACCAGGCGTGTGGCGACATGCTGCATGTTACGCTCCTGGGGGGATTTCGATTTCAGTTTGGGGAAACGGCCGTTTCCCACGCCCAACAACTGGAACGGCTGATTCAACTTTTGACAGAGAAGCAAGATTATCTCACCGCCATTCCCCTTGCGCAACAGTTGTTAGGGGCCGATCCACTGCATGAAGAAGCGTCCCGCCGTCTAATGCGTTTACAGGCGCAAAACGGCCGTTTGTCAAAAACGCCTGACAACTGCCCTGCAAGTGGTCCCGCCCCTACACTATTATCTTTGAAATGAGAATTGCTAGGGTATTCCACACCTTTTTATGAAGTGATGCCCTTGGCACGTCTCAGGGAACGATCTGGGAACGATTTGTTTGCATAATTGCAGTAGGAGCAATGTTGGATTGAACATGGCACACCATGATGAATGAAACCTATTTTCCCGGAAGTTTTTTAGCGATTTGAGCCTATTGCAGGCAACTTCTGGAAAATTATTTTCGGAGGAGGATTTATATGGCACAAGCAGGTATTCACAGTTTAGTAGGCGTGGCTGTGCGTAAATGGTCACCCGCCCGCGAATGGCTCGTACTGGGTATCGTGCTCGGCAATTTACTGCCCGACGCTGATAATTTGGCTGTTGCGGTGGCCACGGTGACCGATGCTTCGACCGAAGGGCTGCACCGTACCTTCACACACAGCCTATTCACGGTCGCCGCGATCATCATCATTTTTCAACTTTTTGCCGTGCTGACAAAACGGCCGCGCTGGGGGAACCTGGGTCTGGGTCTGGGTATTGGTGTGCTGATGCATATTTTGCTGGACCTGGTCATCTGGTTTAATGGCGTGCAGATTTTGTGGCCGCTGCCGTCGTGGGTCAATTTTTGGCAGGGCAGCTCACCGCCAGAATGGTTTAGCAAATTCTTGATGCCCGTAGAAATGCTTTTCTTTGCCTTCTACTTTTGGACGCTTATTGTGTTGGCACGTCGGCAAAACACGAATTTGGATCGACTCAAGGCTTTGCAGGTGTGGACGGCCGTTCAAGCTTTCCTTTTCCTTCTCTTCCTGGTGCTGGTGTATACGATGGACAGTGGCTTTCTCACCATTTACGGGGCGGTTTATCTGCTCTCGCTGGGGCTAGCCTTTGTGCTCACCATTCGTATGCGGCAGACAATTGAGTCCATAACATAACATAGTGGAGGTTTAACATGATTTTAGTGATTGGTGGGTCAGGTGCATTGGGGAGTTCCGTGGTACAGCGCCTTTTGCAACAAGGGCGGGCCGTGCGGGTGATGACTCGCACATCAGAAAAAGTGCAGGCGTTGCAGCAGGCAGGCGTTGATGTGGTGCGAGGCGATTTAACAGATAAGGCTTCTTTGCAGCGAGCGTGTGCAGGTGTGGAAAAGGTTGTTGCCAGTGCCCATTCGGTCTTTGGCAGAGGGCAGGAAGCATCTAAATTTGTGGATTTGCAAGGTCACAAGGATTTGATTGATGTTGCGCGAGCTGCAGGTGTACAGCGCTTTGTGTATATCTCGGCGGTTGGTGCGGAACCCAACAGCTCTGTGCCTTTCTCGCGTATTAAGTATCAAATTGAGCAATATCTGCGTGGCAGCAGTTTAGAATTTGTGATTTTGCGGGCGACTGCTTTTATGGAATCACATGCTCATATGTTAATTGGACAACCTATCATCGAAAAAGGCAAAGTGTCTCTGTTCGGCAAGGGAAATAACCCGCGAAATTTTGTGGCGGCAGTTGATCGAAATAGGTGGTCCCGAAAATTGGACGAATATGCAGGTGGTGCATCTCTATGAAAAGTTGATAGGTCGCAAGGCAAAGGTGTCTCATGTGCCGTTGGGAGTGCTGAAGGTGATGTCGGTGCTGTTACGGCCGTTTCACCCCGGTCTCAGTCAAATAATGAAATCAAGCATTTTGTTTGATACTACCGATCAGACCTTTGACATGAGCAAAACATTGCAAACCTACTCTGTCACACTTACCAAGCTGGAAGATTGGGTGCGGGAACAGGTTCCCAGCGAACCAGTTTCACAGCCCAGGATGGCATGATCAAGGCAAAACAACCAGATGCCAAATCGCAGTTATTTAAATTGCGGGTGTGAGTGGAGGAGGTGGAGGAAAACGGCCGTTTTGAATTCCACAGCACACTCAAACACATGCTCACCGACAAAACCCATCACTTTCGTGATTGGCAGTCGCTGATTCAACATATCGAAACGGCACGCACTTTGGAAAAAGATTGTGATCAACTGATTTAATTTCATGCAAAAAATTGATAGATTGCATGCTGAATTTGATATTTATAATTTAGGAAACATCATAGCCAAGAGGGGTATCATGTTCAAATTTCGACAGAGTTGTATTAGACAACTTTTAATTCACTTGTTCTTTTTGCTATTTTGTTGTCTCTGTTTTCCGTTGAGAATACATTAGCTGTTCTAGTTAAACAGAGCTTAAGCGGCCCGATGCAGCCATTCAGCAAAGTTGATTATTACAAAGTCAGCCCAGATGGAAAGTATGCAGTTTATCGTGCTGATCCTGATGTAGATAATGTGTATGAGACTTTTGTTGTTCCTATAAATGGTGGCACCCCACAAAAACTTGATGGCGTCCAATTTTCTTCATTTACCATTTCCCCTGATAGCAAGTACATTGTTTACCAATACTCGGGACTTTACAGCATTCTGATTACGGGGGGAACACCTCAGTTGCTAACCGATTTGTTCCTCACTCCAGGTGTAACACCTTATGTTGTATCGTTTGATAGCAATTACGTTGTTTTTCTTTCTAGTGAAGGTTTTGGCTCTCCAAATGAAATTTATAGTGTGCCGATAACAGGAGGGACACCTCAAAAACTTAATGGTGATTTGGGTAGCGTTTATGGAAATGTTTTTGGTGACTTCGTTATTTCTCAAGATAGCAGTCGTGTAGTTTATCTTGCCAACCAGGAAGAAATTGATGTATTGGAACTATTTAGCGTCCCTATTACTGGTGGTGTATCCCAAAAACTAAATGGTACATTGGTTTCTGGAGGAGATGTTCGAGGTAGTGCGCCACCCCGTGCGCCTTACCATATCTCGTCAGATAGTAGTATGGTAGTTTACTTGGCTGATCAAGAAACAGATGGAGTGGTTGATCTCTACAGTGTATCCCTCAATGGTGGTTCTTCTCCGAAGCTCAATGCAGTCCCGAATGTTTACAAAATCGACATCACGCCAGATGGTAACCGCGTTATTTATATGTCAGGCTCGGATATTTATAGTGTGCCAATTACTGGTGGAACTCTTGTCAAATTAAATGTGTTTTCTGGTGGGGATAACTCCGGAGTTTCCAAGTATAGAATTTTATCAGATATCAGTCGCGTTATTTATTATGGGAAATCCGAAATTTACGATGATATGTATAGTCTTTTCAGTGTTCCTCTTGTTGGTGGCGCTACTCCACAAAAGCTGACTGATGACTTAGAAGGTTTTTCAGGTAACTTCAATATTACCCCAAATAGCAACTATGTTGTTTACCAAGTGGATCAAGATACCACTGATATGGATGAGCTTTATCGTGTTCACGTTGATGGCGGTGTGATTGAGAAATTGAATAATACCCTGGATGCAGATGCGGATGTTTATTCGGACTTTACTATTGCCTCAAACAGCAACCAGATTGTTTATCGTGCTGGTCAACCTGAGTCTGCGGATGGGATGATAGAGCTGTTTGTCACATCTAGTGAGTTTGAAATATTTTTGCCTTTGGTGCTGAAGTAGAGGGGGGGTGTAAACGGCCGTATTCTCCAATACTGCCGTTTCTCCTTTACAACCCATCC
>QQUD01001124.1 GCA_008501785.1 Chloroflexota bacterium | reverse complement strand
AAAGTTGTCATTTCGAACGCAGTCTTCGGAGTGAGAAATCTTGCTTCGTGTCTGTCAAGAACCCTCTGCCTCAAAGCAAGATTCCTCGGCAGACCTCGGAATGACAATTGCATGACAAATTTCTTCCTTATTTTGTTCTGGGTCTTCCCGGCATAGGCTACTCGAAATGACATGTCGTAGTGTTATTCCGAATTCTTCAATTCCCCAAAATTCTTACTGCAGCCATGTCTCCAACTTCCCTTCTACGACATACCAAACTTTTGTTGCAAACTGCTCAATGAAGTAGCGATCATGCACTACAGCAAGGACTGTACCTTCAAATTGGGACAGTGCTTGTTCAAAACGTGTGCGGGAGGGGATGTCGAGGTGGTTAATTGGCTCGTCGAGCAGCAGTAGATTGCAGCCTGATGCGACCAATTTTGCCAATGACAGCCGTGCTCGTTCGCCAAAGCTGAGATTTGCAATTGGCCGCAGTGGGTCATCATCGCTAAACAAGAAGAAGTGCAAAAATGACCGTGTTTCGGTCTGATCGAATTCGGTCACGTCTTGAATTGTTTCCAACGCTGTTTTGTTTGGATTAAGCAATTCTTGTTCCTGCGACATGTACCCGAGCTTGACGCTGGCTCCAAGGCGCACAATGCCATCTACAGGGGGCAGCTTGCCGATGATGGTGCGCAGCAGCGTGGTTTTGCCTGAGCCATTGGGGCCAGTAATCACCACGCGTTGGCCTGCCAGCAGCCGTTCACTCACATTTTTCAGCAGCGGCGGATGGCCTGCATACCCCACAGACAAATTTTCCATAATGACAACATCTTTGCCTAAATGCTGCGTATTGTCTAAATCTAGCTTCATTTGCCAATTTCGTTTTGGTTTTTCGACGCGTTCGTCTGATTCTAAATAGCGGTCCAGTTTTTTCTCGCGTGATTTGGCTTTTTTCATCACTTTTTTGGCAATGGCGCGGGGGCCGGGCGTGCGTGGGGTGGTTGAGCGTTCTACAGAATTGGCTTGTTCACGGGTGCGGGCAATGTCCTGCTTCATACGTCGAATTTCATACACCTGGTCTTTATAAGCTGCCCACTGCTTTTCTTGCTCGTTGAGAAACTGTTCCAGGTAATCGGTGTAGTTGCCAGCGTATTCACGCATGGTTTGAGTGTTGGGATTTAGGTCTAGAATGCGATTAACGGTGCGATCTAAAAAGGTGCGGTCATGTGAGACGATAAGGGCGCCGCCATTGAAATGAGTGAGCCATGATTCTAGCCATTCGAGCATGGTGATGTCGAGGTGGTTGGTGGGTTCGTCGAGCAGCAGCAGTTGGGGGTCGTTGAGCAGCATCAAGACGACTGACAGGCGTGTTTTTTGGCCGCCGCTGAGTGTGCCGACAAGCTGCTCGTCGCCGATGTTGTCGAGTTCGAAGTTGGTGAGGGTGGTGTTAATACGGCCGTAATCCACCCGGTTCAACTGCACCAACGTTTCATCATACGCCTGCTGCAAATCCTCACGATCTGGCGTTTCTGCTAACGCCATCGCCAGGTTGCCTAACTCAGTTTCAATTTCTTCTGGATTGCCAATTTCTTGATGCAACAACTGCTTGAAAGTGAGGATTGGGTCAGGCTCAAACCCTTGTGCCAAATAGCCAACACGGGCAGAAGGTGGTGACAACGTGACATGACCGCTGTCGGCTGGCTCTTGACCCGTGAGAATACGCATCAACGTGCTTTTGCCGCAGCCATTGGGTCCAATCAGACCAATGCGGTCGCCAGGATTAATAGAAAGGGTGATATTTTTTAAGATGGGAGTTAGCCCGTAGGCTTTAGAAACGTTATGAATCGTTAGCATGTGCAATTGCCTTCTTCCCCAAAATGAATTTTGGGTCAATCGAATTCAAACCTGTTTATGGAGATTAAAAATTTATTTCGGTAATAGGTTTGGTAGGGGCGAGGCGGTGGCGAAAGGCATTGGTAGAAGCAAATGACCTTGTCTCGCCACCGCCTCGCCCGAAATTGCGGCAATCAGGGCGAGGCAATCGGAGAGAAGGCCCTTTGCTAGATCAAGATCGTGGCCGATTGCCTAGCCCCTACTATTACTGGTTTATTTTATGAACTTTCATCAACAGGTTTTTTGGCTCAGACATCGAATTATGAACCTGAAGAAAATAAATCGGTAATTGCCATTCACGGCACTTCAGGTTCATTTAGGCGATTCAGTACCTAGTTTTTTACCGATTTAATTTTTGAATCGCCATCATTCGATGTCACTATTCAGTCAATATTCGATTAGCAATCTGTGCTCATGTCACTCTCCACAAGTAAGGTGTGGGTAATTATGGGAATGTGCTGCGAATTGTCAAGTGCTGGTCACTCGCAATTCTGGGATTGGGCCAGTGTTTGAATGGCTTCAGCACTAGCGGTGTCGTTGATGTAGTTGAAATCTTGGATGGCAATGAGAAGGTTGCTGCACCACTTTTTGTTGGGTTCAGCTTCTTCCAGTGCTGTACTCAATCCTTCATACCCTTCGGTGCCGCGTTCAAGACGGTTGCGCAGTGTGCTAACTTGTTTTTGCACCTGTTCCCAAGGAGAAAGGGTTGCAGTCGAGGGCAGTTCGGTTGGGATGGGTGTGTTTGTTGGGGCGGTGGATGGGGTGGCAACGGCCGTTTCTACTGCAGCAACTGTGGCGGTGGGT
Source organism: Chloroflexota bacterium (assembly GCA_008501785.1). Next base: position 1,905 of record QQUD01001124.1, on the reverse strand, counting down.
AAAACGGCCGTTTCTACCGGCAGCACGACTTCAATTGTTGTCGGTTGTTCTGTTTCGTGATTGCGCGTCATTTTCATGTAGGGTGAATTTTGATGCGCTTTTGTAGCAATCTGGAATGAAACAGCAGCTGCTCCCAGAAAAACAAGCGTCAATCCGGCTAATGTAGATAAAACGACGATTCGTGCTTTGTTGTTTTTTTTCATGGTAGCAATAAATCAACAACCTTGGTGACACCTGTCGTGGATCCAATTGTCCAATACCGCACTAAACGGGACATAAAATGGTGTAAAGTGGTTGTTTTTGTGTGATCCGATTCCTTTTTTAACAATGTTTCGAGTTTGTAGGAAATGGTAAAGACCCATCTCAAATAGTCGTTTAGGCGGCGACCAGGCCCTTGTTGAAAGTTTAAATTTCCTCGCTGTCGCAGTGTTACCTTTCCCAATAATTGGTTGCATGTGTGTGGGGTATCGAACGTGAATTGGCGATCTCCACGAGTCAAAAGCTGCTCTGCATTATGTTCGTAACCCCAAAATCGGTGAGTCAGCAAGGTGCTGGCACAGTCAACGGTGATAATATCTCCTTGGTTGAGTTGATTGGGCTGCGCATGTTCTAACAAGATTTTGTCGTTTGGCTTGAGCAGGGGGAGCATGGAACGGCCGTTTACCGTCACCACAACTTTTTCGCCTTCATTTAGTCGCCTACGCACCATCTGGATCAATTGATGATCGATAACTGCTTGTTTATCTTGCTTTTCCATCACCCTCGCCCAATTACTTTTTTTCTGTTTAGACTTGATTTCAAGATTTTAGTAGATTTAGATGAGAATAACGCTTTTTTCTTAGATACATTTAATTGATTGACGGGAACTCTCATCTGGCGTTAAAATCGGTATCTGAGCTGTGGTAGCAAACTGCAGCTTGCAAAAGGAGATAAACTTATGCACGTACGTTGTACTTTTTGTCGCCACTCATTTAATTTGGGGCGCGATTATTTAGTGGATGCACTAGAAAAAGCTGGGGAAAAGAAGCAGAAATATCATGCGATTGAATGTCCTAGCTGCCGGAAAATGATCAAAGTACCAGTTAAACAAATGAAGCGATACGCGCCACGTCAGGCAGATAAGCCTGATGAAGGGCAGGCGTCGTCAGGATAATAATGAATTGTGAATTATGAATTGTGAAGTGTGAATGAGGGACGCTCTGCACTTCACAATTCATTATTCATCAGCCAGATATACCCATCTTCCAAACTCGGCTCAACCGCTTTTGCATTCGCATAACCGTTTGGTTTTCCTAAAACGCGAAACTGCACGCCATTTTCAAGTTGCAAAGTTGAAACCAGTATCAAATCATGATTGGGGCGTTCGCCCTTGGTTGTGATCTGCCATGTTTTGCCACGTGCTTGCGTGATCAAATCGCGAGGGCTGCCGCGAAACATGACTTGACCTTGATTGATGACGGCGATCTCGTTGCAGCTTTGGCTGATGTCTTCAACAATGTGAGTAGACAGAATCACGGTGCATTTTTGTGCCATATCGGCCAACATGTTGCGCAGCCGAACCCGTTCTTCTGGGTCTAGTCCGACGGTTGGTTCGTCTACGATGAGTAATTTTGGATTTGCCAGTAGTGCCTGGGCAATGCCTAATCGACGTTTCATGCCACCGGAGTAGGTTTTGATGCGCCGTTTTGATACGTCTTTGAGGCCGACTGTTTCTAGCAAAACGGCCGTTTCCCGCCGCCTTTCCCTCTTATCACTCACCCCTTTCAAAATTGACACATAGTCCAAAAATTCTGCACCCGTCAAATCTGGGTACAACCCCAGCTCTTGCGGCAAGTAGCCAAGCTGACTTTTCACCAGCCGCTTGCCGATGCTGGTCGTGATGTCTTGTCCAAAAACGTGAACCGT
>QQUD01000578.1 GCA_008501785.1 Chloroflexota bacterium | reverse complement strand
TAACAATGGCATTATGACTATCAATGCCAGCACGATTGACAATAATCAAGCACGAACGGGGGGCGGCATTGAACATTCAGGCAGTAATTTGAATTTAGAGAATGTGACAATCAGCGGGAATCTGGCGGGTGATGATGGCGGGGGTCTCTACAATCGCGGCAGCGCCATCTTAAACAATGTGACGTTTCATGCAAACAAGGGAAGCACAGGAGCCAATATTTTTAATGATGAATCTTCAATGGCAATTGGAAACAGTATTGTGGCTAATTCAGATACGAATGGGAATTGTTTTAACAGTAATGGCTTTATCAATTCACTAGGCCACAATTTGGACAGCGGTAATACGTGTGGTTTCAACCAAGCTAGCGATTTAACGAACAATAATCCACTGTTAGGCTTGCTTAGAGACAACGGGGGGCCGACTGTGACTCATGCACTCAATTCTGGCAGTCCGGCGATTGATCAAGGCGACAACGGAACGTGTGCAGCAACTGACCAGCGTGGTATGAGCCGTCCACAAGGTGCAGCCTGTGATATGGGTGCATTTGAGACGGGGTCAACGGCCGATTTATCCCTCACCATTTCAGCCCCTACCCCACCAATCAGTGTCAACGACACAATGACTTACACAATCGTGGTGAAAAACGCGGGACCACTGGCGGCAGATTCGGTTGTGATGACTGACACGCTGCCTGCATCAGTGACTTATGTCAATTCTTTTGCCGATGGTGTCGGCTTATGCTCGTACAGCGGCACGGTGCGTTGCACGCTGCCTTCGTTGGCAGTGAACGCCGAATGGACGATTACGATTGTGGTGGATACACCAGCCAGTGCGCAGGAAATCACAAATGTGGCAGAAGTGAGTACAACGACACCTGAAATTATTTTGAGTAATAATACGGCCGTTTTCCTCTCAAACGTCACTATTATTCACAAACTGTACTTGCCGGTGATCATGAAAAACTGAACACCCCAAATGGAGTGGAGGCTTTAGCCGGAACAGTTCACCAAGCCCCGGCTAAAGCCTCCACTCCAATTCCAAACACTTGAACAGTACCAAAGTACCAAACGAGTACCAAACGGCCTGCGAATTTATAGGTCGTTTTTAGTCCCTATATGAAGTCAAGACCCATAGAAAACTTCGGCTGGCTCTTCTATGATGGTAATGAGTAATCATGTACCAAACAGGAAACCATTCATGCACAAAATGCACCAGACACAGTTGCAGCGGCTTACGACCAACCTTTTCCTCTTAAGTTTTCTGGGCATTCCTTGGTTAGTGGACAAGCAGTTTTTCCAAAAATGGAGTCGCTTCGTGGTAGACATGCCTCTGATCGCCGGTTTAATTTTGCCTGTTGCGCTGTTTTTGTGTGCCTTGCTTTATCAGAAGTGGCTAAAGCCTGACACCCAACCACAACAAAACCGCATTTTGTTATTGCGAAACGATTCGATTTTGAGTGAAGGATTGATCCGCTTGTTGCAGCAGCAGTCCAATGTGATTGTCTCTACAATTTCGGCCGTGAATATGGATGTACTGCAGGAAGAAATGGATATTTTCCAACCCAACACGGTCATCTTACCTGATCAGGACACCATTTTTGCGCAGCTTTTAGACTTTTTAGATGACTACCCGAATCTACGATCCATTATCCGTGTTGGCACTGAAAATGATCAGATCCGTGTGTATGAAAAAAATCAGGTTTCGATTCAACACATTGATGATTTTGCAACTGTTTTAAATGGACAAGGCGTCTATACATCCCTAAAACCGAGCGCTGTTTTAGGGGCATCATCCCGTCAGGAAGATGCATTTTGGAGGGAATAAGGTATGAAAGTTGTCACAATTTGGAATTGGATTGACGCGCTGGTGGTGGCGTTGTGTTTGGTGACGTTGGGGTCGTTGTTTACGGCCGTTTCCGTCAACGCCCATGCCTATCTCGCCGAATCTATCCCGCGAAACGGAGAATTGCTGCGTGAGCCGCCCACACAAGTTGTCACTTACTTTACCGAGGAATTAGAAACGAGCAGCACCATCGCTGTGCTAGATGAAAATGGGAACCAAGTAGACAACGGAGATGGCAGCGTTGACCTGTACGATCCCGAACATAAATCAATGATTGTGACTCTGCCTGAAAACCTGCCAGAAGGGCAATATGTCGTTGAATGGGCCGTGTTGAGTGCCGAAGATGGCGATCCGACAGATGGCGCTTTTCTGTTTTCAATTGGTGAAACGATTTCTACTGCCAACAGAGCCACACCCTTTAAATCGACTCAATCTGATCAAGGCTCAATTGGCTGGTGGGTTGGCGGCGGCATTGGCGCACTCATTCTCGTTTTATTAATTAGCATGTTGTTGTTGACCAGACAGCCAATCATGCACCTGGAGTAATAAAGGCTACGTAAGATGAGTTTTTCGCGACGGTTTTTTGCTGCTCTTTTGTTCACGGCTGTTTTGGTAACGGCCGTTACTGCGTCCGCCTCCGCCCATGCCTACCTGATACGCTCCGACCCAGCAGATGGTGCTGTGTTGGCAGAGCCGCCCACAGATGTGAATCTCTGGTTTGACGAGCCTATTGTGCCATCATTTAGCATCATCCAGGTGTTCGACATCAACAATCAACCTGTCCAAGTTAGCAACATTCGCATCAACCCCGACGATTCGCACAATCTGGCATTTTCATTTCCCGATGAGCTGTCAGCCGGTGTATACAGCATTTTATGGGAAACTATTTCAGACGCAGATGGTCATTACAGTCGTGGGTTACTTATTTTTGGTGTCGGTGAAAATGTCGATTTAAACGCCGCATCGATTGTAGAAAACGAAACACCTCCGCCGCAAGCCACAGAAATCGGCATCCGCTGGCTCAATTTTACCCTGCTGGCAATGATTGCTGGTGCTCTGGTGATGGCACATGGGGTGATACGGCCGTTTAACGCCCGCACCCAACTGCAACCCACCCTGAAAAAAGTGCAAGTTCGACTTGTCAATTTGGCCGTCTGGGCAACCGTTTTATCTTTTGTTGCAGGCATTGGCATGTTGGGCTGGCAGGTTGCGCAGCTTATGAGCACCCTCCCCGCAGGCGTTAATCCATTTGAAGTCGCATGGCAAATTATCAGCCGCACCAGTTGGGGCCTATTTTGGGTGGCGCGGCAAGTGCTGCTCATGCTGCTCACCGTGTCTCTTTTCACATTACGGCCGTTTCCCCTCACCAAGATACCCAGTCGCATTCGCATTGCCTGGGGAATTGCATTCACATTGCTAGTCGCACTATTAGCCACCCAATCCTCAATGGGGCATGCTGCAGCCGTTGCCACCAACACTGTATTGGCGATTGCTGTCGATACATTGCATTTAACAGGGGCCACCATTTGGGTTGGCGGTTTGCTGGCGCTGGCCGTGAGCATCTTGCCGCTATTGTCCCAACAAAAAGACGCAGCCATTGCCCTGCTCAAAGCGGGATGGAAACCATTTGGGGCAATTGCGGCCTTAAGTGCGGGTCTGCTTTTTGCCACTGGCATGTACAGTGCGGGCCGACAAATCGCTTCTGTTGATGCCATGCTAACAACGCTTTATGGTCAGACTTTGATGTGGAAGATCGGCATCGTATTGATGATAGGCGCAATTGGTTTGACAAATTCAATGCTGCTGCATCCACGCGTTGCTGCGCAAATCATACGCCTGCTGCGGCGTCCAGCTGATTGGCGACCGTTAACCATCAAACAGATGCCCCGATTAATTTTATTTGAAATTGGGCTGGGCCTGGCCGTCTTACTGCTCACCGGTCTCATCACCTCGGCACCCGCGCCGCGTGGGGTCGAATACACGATTGCGGCCGAAGATGTGCCGAATGCGCTCACAGAAGTTGTTGACGATCTGGTCATCACTCTCTATGCGAAGCCCAACCGGCCCGGTCAAAATGTGTTCACCGTGTATGCAGGCAGTTCACGGCGTCCACCTCCGGCAGATATACTGCGCGTCATTTTGCATTTCACCTACCAGGGTCAAGAAGCTGGGCGCATTTCAACTGATGCAAATGAGATCGAACCGGGACGCTTTATGGTCACTGGCAATTACATGAGTCTGGTGGGGCCGTGGGATGTGGAAGTGGTGGTTCGTCGTTCCGGCATGGAAGACAGCGTGGCCTCGTTTGAGTGGATTGTGCCGCCTGCTGGCGAAGCACAACCAGCCATACTTTCTAAGAAGCCGATGGAACGGCCGTTAACCATCCTTGCCGCCATCATGTTCACAACAGTCATTGGCATCGCCCTGGTTCAACGGCGGTCAAAAAAAGCAAAAAAGCACCAATTAACAACAATAAAAATTGAGCATAACGGTCATTCAGAACCGATGCGAGAGCTAAATCCAAGCGCTCATCATTCAGAAATGGAACGGGAAAGCGCCGAGCACTCTATAAATTAGATATATTCCCAGAAGCTTTGGGGAAATGTAGTAATCAGCACAGTTACGCAGCTTCTGGAAAAGTGCAAGAACGAAAAAAAGGGAAGTATCATATGAAGAAGCGAAAGAGAAAACAAACCTTATTATTCAAAATTGGCCTCTCATTGGTTATTTTCCTGAGTACGGC
>QQUD01000433.1 GCA_008501785.1 Chloroflexota bacterium | reverse complement strand
GAAAATTTTATTTATGCGCTGACCTGATTCCGCAGAAATAAACACCATCGGCACGTACGGCATAAAATTCAATTCCGTGCGAATTTTCTCTTCAAATTCATTGATAGTATGTGTATCTTTTTCTACCAGGTCCCATTTATTCACCAACACAATCACACCCGCCGACTCTTCTATCAACATACCGGCAATGTGCGTATCTTGTGCAGTAATGCCTTGATCCGCATCAATCAGCAGCAGCGCCACATCCGCACGACGCAAAGCCTTGATTGCCCGCAAGACGCTGTACTTTTCAATGCCAGGATCGATCTTACCTCTACGGCGAATGCCTGCCGTATCAATCAGCGTAAATTCTTGACCATGCCATTTCAGTTTGCTGTCAGTCGCATCTCGTGTCGTGCCAGCAATCTCACTCACAATCGCACGTTCTTCACCGACCAGTTTATTTAGCAGCGTTGATTTGCCAGCATTGGGTTTGCCTAAGATTGCAATTTTAATGCTGTCATCTTCTTCCCCATCATCGAGCCGCAGCGCTTCAGGAATCGACTCTACAATATCATCCAGAATATCACCAGACCCATACCCATGTAAGGCAGAAATCGGGAAAACAGACCCTAAAGCCAGCTCATAAAATTCATACACATTTTCGGTCAGCTTGGTAGATTCCAACTTGTTGGCAGCCACAATCACAGGCTTTTTCGTTTGCCGCAAAATATCCGCAATTTCTCGGTCTGCCGCTGTCACACCAGCTTGACCATCAACAACTTGCACGATCACATCGGCATCTTGAATGGCGACACGCGCTTGCTGCCGGATCATAGGTAAAAACCGTTCCGAATCTTCAGATAGCGGCTCTGTGTGCCACCCCTCTGTCAATTCAATACCGCCCGTATCAACAACGGTAAACGCGGTTCCATTCCACTCGCCATCGGCATACAGGCGATCCCGTGTCGTGCCAGCTACATCTGACACAACTGCCAAACGGCGTCCAATTATTCGATTAAACAATGTGGATTTGCCCACGTTTGGGCGACCCACAAGCGCAACTATTGCTTTTTGACTCATATGATTACTATTTCTTGCTTAAAACGTAAGCGATCAATCCCAAGGTGCGACGCACTTGCAAACAACATTGTTGTGGCGCATTTCTCTAAGAAAAGCGCGTCGCACCTGAACGGTTATAGGTTTTCATTAGATTGGACCAATTTGTATTGATTGCGGTCTCATTACTAGTACTGAAACCAACATCTTTTGACGGATAAAACGTGCGCAAATGGTTTCAGTTTAAGTATTCCGTTCAGATGTGTTATCCGGCAATACTTGTTGATCGGAACACTAGTACTGAAACCAACATCTTTTGTCGGGTAAAATGTTTGCGAATGGTTTCAGTTTAAGTGTTCCGGCGCAATGTGCTATCCGGCAATACTTGTTGGTCGGAACACTAGCCAAAATTGGTCAAATCTTTGTACAGTTATTCTTGTTTTAATAATGCGATTGGTGTTCGCTGCATGATAGGTTGCGGCATCATGTCCACCGCCAAGAAGCCCAATACTTTACCGTCATCGTCGTTAAAAGACAAGGGGATCGATAAATTGGCGCTATTTGTGATGGGCAATGTCCCTGTAATTTCGTTGGTGAGCGTCAATGAATGGGTAATTTGAACCGTCACAAGCGGCGGCTCAACCGAGCGTCTTTCAAGGCCTCGGTCTGGAAATGTAACCTCTGGTTCCAGGCTAACATTTGCGCCAGCTTCTAAACCAAATAGATCAACGGTCACATTTACATCTTCTGGTGCAAGTGCGTCAAGTATGGGAGAAGGGCCAAAAAGGACAATACGCACTGTATCTGGGTCCAGTGTCGCTTCTAATCCTTCGGCTAACCCTTGTACTTCAATGAGTTGATTGATGGTTTGTGTGCTTTCGAAAGGTTCTATTTCAATCTTCACCATTATTTCTGTAATTTCATCAAGCTCGATCCCCTCTGGTAAATCCAATGTTGCTGACGCCTCAAACGATTCGGTTAGCCCGGTAATGTCTATTGGTTCTGTTCTAAGTTGGGAGAGTAAATCAAGTTGTGTCGGACGTCCTTGAACTAAAACAGAAGTGGGATCAACTGTAACACTGAGTAGCCGATAGCCAGTTGCTGGCTGTCCAGTCAAGTCTACTGTGATAATTTTTTCAGCAAAATCGGCTGATTCAACAATTGGAATGGTAACTTCTACATCTTGACTGCTCAGTTGGAAATTGCGGGCGCTGGTAACTTGACCTTGTGCATCGTAGAAGATAGGTTGTGCAGTTACAATTTTTGTTTCACGTTCATCCCCATTCAACGTAACGGTCACTAATGCATTTTCCAGCGCTTCAACCTCTGTTTCAATGCCAGTCACAGTGATAAATTCAGGAAAATAGGATTCGCTGCCCCGTGAGTGACCTCGCGCAACTTCATTTCGAATATCGACCTCAACGGGTATATCCAGGGAAACAAGCTGCTCGAGTTTGACCAGCATTTGCTCAGGGCTTTGTGACACAATATTTATGTCTGGTTCGCTCTGTTGCATGAGGACATCTAAGGCAATTTGTTCACCTGGCTGAACATTGCTCAAATCTACGGTTGCTGAAAAATCGTTCCGCTGAACCTCGTTGGCAATAGATGCCCGTCCTTGCACCCACAAAAGAACAGTAGGATTGGGTATAGCGGGGGAAATCATGATTGTGTCGGCGGGTTGTCCCACAAATTCGATGGGTATTTGCAGAGATTTGTTGATCGTCGGGTCTTCGGTTTGAGTTGCCGTAATCCAAATGATGATGGCGAGCACTAGGGAAAGGAGCAAGGTTGCCAGGTTGGAAAGGGTTCCGCGTAAAAATTTGATCATGCTTGCTCTCCTCTTTGCCCACGTGGGTTTTGCAAAAAGGCGTGGAGGATGTCATCTAAACGTGAGGGGTCTTGGCGGCGGAGAATACGGCCGTTATGCGCAATCGACACTTGTCCTGTTTCCTCAGAGACAACCACCGCTACCGCATCACTTACTTCACTGATGCCTAAGGCGGCCCGATGCCGCAACCCCATTTGCCGGTCAGACAATCGGCTGGTAGATAGCGGCATGACACAGGCAGCAGCGGCCAACTTTTCGCCCCGCATAATCACAGCGCCATCATGAAGTTCCGTGTGTTTATTAAAAACGGTCAGCAACAGTTCCGGTGACACCTCTGAATTCATGAGGATGCCTGTGTCAATATATTCTTGCAGTCCGGTATCTCGCTCAAACACAATCAGCGCACCGTGACGCCGTTGTGAAAGACGCAGACAGGCACTTTTGACTGCAACCACAATTGGATTGACTTCATTGCGACGAAAAATGCGCCACAAACTGCCAGTACGTCCAATTTGCTCTAATGCACGTCGCAGTTCTGGCTGAAAAATGACGGGAATCGAAAACAAGAGCACTGGCAAAATATTACCGATTAACCAATTGAAGGCAGGTAGTTCAACAAATTGCGAAAACAGGAAGATGATCAGGGCTAACACAACAAAGCCACGCAATACCTGCACAGCACGGGTGCCACGAATCAAAACGAAGCCTAAAAATATGATCACGGTCACAAGCAGGATGTCTAAAACCACATCTTGCCAAACCAGTGATTCTGGTATTGAAAATATCGAGTCCCAGGGTAGCCCATTCATAATGATATATTTTAACAAAAGTACGGGGTTTGCATAATGAAAGAAAAACGGCCGTTTTTGTGTAGAAAACGGCCGTACTATTCACACAAACCAAACTGCAAGCCTCACAAACTGGGCTTATTGTAATTGTGACAATAGCTGTTTGTAAATAGCAGCATTCGGCGGATTTAGCTGTAAAATCTTCTTGATCGTTAGCGTTGCGCCAGCATTATTGCCAGCATCAATTTGCCCCTCACCCAACTTTTCCAATATCTGAATTGCATCTGGTATCCGTTTTTGCTGGATATAAAGCCGAGACAGTCGTTCAACCAGGTGCGCGTCAGAGGGTCGCCGATTCACCATATCCTCTAAAATCCCCTGCACCTTGGTCCCACGCCCACTACGAACCAGATGTTTTAGATAGTTATCCAATTCCCCAACAGCATTCACCGGGCGTCCTACCTTGTAGTACAAGTCAACCAGCGTCATTGCTGTGCGTTCATCGTTGGGAGCCAGCTCACGCAAATCTTTGTAAGCGTGCAAAGCGCGTTTCCAATCAAATCGCTGCATATCAATTTCAGCAATAAGCTGCAACAGTCGCGTTTTGGTCTTTTCCGATTCAGAGCTTCGTGGAGCCAGCTTCAAGGCATCTTGGTAAGCATCTCGTGCCTTATCAACTTGCGCCAACTGATAATGCGCTTCACCCATCGAAATATAATTGTCCAGCGCCTTATCAATCATTCCATTCCGCTTCAACAAATCAATTAATCGTAATTTAGCAGATACATCCAGCGGCGTCAGCGCCACCACTTTTTCATAAGACATCACTGCACCATTCACATCACTACGAATACGGTATGTATCGCCAATCATTGCATATTTGGTAGCGGCTGCTTCGCGGCGACCCTGTTTCCCCAAGGTTTCGGCTAACCGTAAATGGGCAGGCAAATAATCGGGGGAAATTTGAATGGCGCGGTAGATTTCTTCAACGGCCGTATCATACATACCCCGGTTCGTGTATTCTTGACTCAGGTACAAAGATTCTAAAACTTGCTCCGTACCAGCCGTCAACACATCCCCCAAAATCATCATGCCAGAATCAGAGATTTCATTGAGCCGACCACGCGCTTCCTTCGCTTTGTCTTCCCACCCTTTGTGGCTCAAAAACTCGATCAAGGCGCTGGCAAACCCAGATGCTTGATCGCGCTCACCTTGCGCAACCAAACTATCAGCCAGATTTTCATACAGGTCAATCAAGCGATCCGCATGTTCATGCTCAACCGTTGCCAAATCAACAATCTTCAGCACATTGATAAAATGTTCAATCGCCTTATCAATGCGCCCCCGTGCCCGATGTGACTCACCCAGTGCAAAATGGCTGGCAAGCCGATACTCATACTCCTGCACCGAAATTTCAAACTCACGAACCGCATCCTCAAAACGCAGCTTGTCTTGATAGAGCAAACCCAAATTAAAATGAGCCGCAGGGGTATCAACACCGAGGGACACAGCTTCCTCATACGTGCTAATCGCTTCATTCAGCATGCCCTGCGTTTGCAAATCTAACGCCCGACTGAGCAGCGTCGCCCGCTGCAACATTCCCGTGCCCGCAGAGTCGTCATCACTAAAAATCTCTTGTGCAAGCTGTTCTAAAGCAAGCCGCCGTGCATCTTGCACAGGGCTAATCACTTCATCATCTTGCTTTTTACGACTTAACCCGCGCGATTTAAGCGCAGAAGCCATTTGCTGTGCTACTTCGCTGATTTCACCAGGTTGTGGCGTAGGGATATTGTTTTCATCGTCAAAACCCTTACCCTGCGTGATTAATTCAATGGCCGTTAAAACCTCTGCATTCCGGGGGTCTAATTTTTGAGCCAGTTGACACGCTTGCAGCGCTTTATCACGTTCGCCCTGTTGATTTAAAATACGGGCAATGGCGAGGTGTTCACGAATGGCATTTGTTATTGACTTTTGGCGTTCGTAAATCGAGGCAAGGCGCTGATGAGCTTTTAATAAATTTGGCTCAAGCCGCACAGCTCGCAGCCAATTGTTCATGGCCTCGGTCAATCGCCGACGATTTAGCTCAATTTCACCGATTGCCAGATAAGTTTTGCCAGCTTCTACCAAATTACCCAAGCGCTCTTGTACATCAGCCACCTGCCGCAGGTGGATCACATCACCACGAGAAAGTCGTGCGGCTAATTTGTAGTTTTCCAATGATTTATTGAGGCGATTGAGGTTCAGGTAAGCAGCGCCAAGGCCTGCATAAGGAGCCGGTTCATTGGGCAATTCCTCTAAAGCAATCGAAAATGCGCGAACCGCTTCATCCCAATTCTGATCCCAGATATAAGAATTTCCATCGTTTAAAGCGTTTTCGTATCGAGCACGATCATTTGCCACGCGCTTGCCTCCAGTAAAACTGAATTATTTTGGTAAGGGGAATATTATACAACCGAAGATAGAGAGTGGAGAGTGGAGAGTGAGGAATCTCTAATCTCCACTCTCCAGCCATTCATCTCTCAATCTGCTAACAACTTAGCAAGAATTGCCTTTTGCGCATGCATTCTATTTTCAGCCTGCGGGAAAAGTCTTGAATGAGGGCCGTCAGCCACTTCGTCTGTGATCTCTTCGCCGCGATGCGCCGGTAAACAGTGCAATACCAGACAATCTGGTTTTGCTTTGTCAACAAGCTGTTGGTTAACTTGGTATGGTGGGAAGGTTTTCAGCCGTTCAGCTTTTTCAGCTTCCTGCCCCATGCTTGTCCACACATCTGTATAAATCACGTCAGCATCGGTTACGGCTTCTACCGGATCATTGGTAATCTCAATGCTGACACCATGTTTGTTTAATTTTTGGGCTTCATCCACATCTTCTTGCGAAAGCGTGTATCCAACAGGGGATGCCATGCTGATATGCATACCGGTATGCATAGCGCCAAACATCAGTGAACGGGTCACGTTATTGCAGTCGCCAATATAAGCGATTTTGAGACCAGCCATCTGTTCGCGATTTTCCATAATGGTGAAGATGTCGGCCAAGCCTTGTGCGGGATGGTTGTAATCAGAGAGGCCATTGATGATCGGAATGGTGGCATGTTCAGCCAGTTGCAAAATATGGTCGTGGTCAAACACACGGGCCATGACGGCATCGACATAGCCGGACAAAACGCGGGCTACATCCGGTACGCTTTCACGTCCGCCCATTTTGATTTCGCTCGGTGAAAGGTAAAAGGCATAACCACCCAGATGCACCATGCCCATTTCAAAGGAAACACGGGTACGCAATGATGGTTTCATGAAAACAAGTGCAAGGCTTTTGCCTTTTAAGATGGGTTTGTTACCCCCTTGTTTCCATTCTGCTTTAAGGTCACGGGCTGTTTCCAGTAAGTCTATAAATTCATCTGCCGTTAAGTCGGCAATATTCAGGTAATGTTTCAAGAGCTTCTGCCTCCTGGCAAATTGTATAATTTGGATGCCAGTATACCACAGGGGAAATGAGATGAAAATATGGGGACTATCCGTAAAAAGTGCATGTTTTTTAATGTAAAAAGCGCAAAGGGGCAAAGGAAAGAAAGAAATGCTTTGCATTTTTAACTTTCAGTCTTTGCCCCTTTGCTTTAAGCTGCTTTTTTGGTTCTATTCACTAACAAAAAGTGTTTCTCCCAGATAGGTTTCTTCACCAGGCATGACTGGCATGTGAAGGACTTCATCTAATCTCTGCTGATCTTTTAGCTGTGTCCAACCGCTGCCTGTTTCGATGATCATCGGGTCACCAAAATCCAACCCATTAAAAAGTGTCCAGCAGCCGATCTCGCGTGATTAGTTCGTCTGGGTGCATCAAAAATTATTCAAGGAGTGAAACGGCTTTGGGCGTTAATCGTAATTCTTTGCCGCACAGTAAAACAGGACGCGATAGTCGATCCAGGCTCAAATTTCCACACTTTAACTACTGGGCAGTGGCTAAAGGCTTTTGGCCGCGCTGTACGCATCGGAAAATGGCGCGATTAGGAAAATCGCGGCTACGCATGGAACCAAAGAGACGGCCGTTTCCGACCGTCTCTTTGCAACTAAGGAGATCTATGACAAGAAGCAACAGGCTAGCTTCTTGGACAGAATAAAATTAAGCGGGTGCTGCCTCAAACTGCGCCTCTTCGGTAGAGCCTTTGAGCGCACCAGTCGAAGCCAAACCACCCGAAACCGTTTGCTGAACTTCATCAAAGTAACCAGCCCCAACAAAGCTTTGGTGCTTGATAGCGCGGAAGCCATCTTTTTGCATCGCAAACTCTTTTTCTTGCAGACGAGAGTAAGCAGCCATGCCTTCATCTCGGTAGCCTTGCGCCAGTTCAAACATGCCCGCGTTGAGCGAGTGGAAACCAGCCAGAGTCACAAATTGGTATTTGTACCCCATGCGACCCAGTTCGTTTTGGAATTTGGCGATGGTTTCCTTGTCCAGATTCAAATTCCAGTTGAAGGAAGGTGAGCAGTTGTAAGCCAGCAGCTTGCCTGGGAATTTTTCATGAATCGCTTTTGCAAACGCTTCCGCTTCTGCCAGGTCTGGCGTAGAGGTTTCACACCAAATCACATCTGCATAAGGTGCGTACGCCAGACCACGGGCGATTGCCATATCGAGGCCGCCGGTGATGCGGTAAAACCCTTCGTGAGTGCGTTCCCCTTCAAGGATGAATTCGTGGTCACGGGGGTCGATGTCGCTGGTGATGAGTTGGGCGGAGTCGGCATCGGTGCGGGCCACGATAACAGACGGTACGCCTGAAACATCGGCTGCGAGTCGTGCGGAAACGAGTTTTTGGATAAATTCACGGGTTGGTACAAGCACTTTGCCGCCCATGTGACCGCATTTTTTAGCTGACGAGAGTTGGTCTTCGAAGTGAACGCCAGACGCGCCAGATTCGATCATCGATTTCATCAATTCGAAGGCATTGAGAGCGCCGCCAAATCCAGATTCGGCGTCGGCAACGATGGGGGCAAACCAGTAAACGCCGTTTTTATTATCCATGTGGTAAATTTGGTCGGCGCGTTGCAGTGCGTTGTTGATGCGTTTTACCAGTTTGGGGGCGCTGTCGGCCGGATACAGACTTTGATCGGGATAGGTGTGGGATGCGCCATTGTTATCGGCGGCAACTTGCCAACCGCTAAGGTAAATAGCTTTCAGACCAGCTTCGACCATTTGCACAGCCTGGTTGCCAGTCAGTGCGCCGAGTGAATGCACGTAATCTTCGGTGTGCATCAGGTGCCACAGCCGTTCGGACCCCATGCGGGCCAGGGTGTGTTCGATCTGGACGGTGCCACGTAAGCGGCAAACGTCTTCGGGGGTATACGGCCGTTCTATTCCCTGCCACCGTTTGTTATATTTCCAATCATTCTCAAGTGCGGTTACATCATGTTCGTTAAACATTTTAATTTCTCCCTCAAAGAGTTGGTGATACAGAAGGCGCGCTCTGGTATCTCCGAAAAGTTGACCTGTTGCTGATTGTTTGAGTTTTGTATAGTGGTGTATTGGTGAATGACAGTTTCAATATACCAATATACCAATACACTAATTACTAATTCAGTTTAGATATTCGTAAGCCGGTAAAGTGAGGAAATCGGTAAAGTTCGGGTCGGTGATCAGTTTGTCGAACAGCTTGCTGGCTAACTCGTATTTACCACCGTTGAAATTTTCTTCGCCGACTTTTCGTTTAATGGTTTCGAGTACTTCCGGTACAAACTGGTGGTAGAGGTCGGCGTTGACAGAACGGCCGTCTTCCAACTTTGCTGCTTCATTGTTCACCCACTGCCAGAGCTGTGAGCGTGAGATTTCGGCGGTGGCCGCATCTTCCATCAGGTTGTAAATCGGTACGCAGCCATTGCCATCTAACCAGGAAGCCATGTACTGAATGCCCACATCAATATTGATACGAATGCCATCTTCGGTGATTTGACCTTCAGGCACTTGCAGCAAATCTGCTTGAGTGACTTCTAAATCAGGTAAGTGACGGTCGATTTGATTCGGGTTGGGCATATATTTGTCAAATTCATCTTTGGCGAGTTGAACGAGGCCAGGGTGTGCTACCCAGGTGCCATCATGCCCATCTTTGGCTTCGCGCTCTTTGTCAGCACGCACTTTGTTAAGTGCTGCTTCATTGGCTGTGGGGTCGTGTTTGATTGGAATTTGAGCCGCCATGCCCCCCATCGCGTGGATACCGCGCCGGTGGCAAGTTTTGATAGTTAGCAGCGAGTAGGAGCGCATCATGTGGGTACCCATAGTAACCTGGGCGCGGTTGGGAAAGATAAAGGTAGGATGATTGCGGAATTTGCGAATGGCGCTAAAGATGTAGTCCCAGCGACCGCAGTTGAGTCCGGCTGAATGGTCGCGCAGTTCCCACAATATCTCGTCCATTTCGAAGGTGGCCAGAATATTTTCAATGAGGACGGTAGCGCGAATTGTGCCGTTAGGAATGCCTAGCTCTTTTTGCGCGAGGACAAATGCGTCGTTCCACAGGCGGGCTTCGAGGTGGCTTTCGAGTTTGGGTAGGTAAAAGTAGGGGCCAGTGCCCTTTGCCAGCAGAGTTGTCACGTTGTGGAAGAAGTAGAGGCCAAAGTCGAAGAGGGCTGCGGACATAGAACGGCCGTCTACCAGCACATGCTTCTCATCCAGATGCCACCCGCGTGGGCGCACCATCAACGTGGCAATGGTGTCATTCAGTTTGTAAAACTTGCCGTTGCCAGGATTAGTAAAGGTAATTGTACCCTTGTTCGCGTCAATTAAATTGATTTGCCCTTCGATGGTGGCTTCCCAGGTTGGTGAATGTGAATCTTCAAAATCAGCCATGTATACATTTGCACCAGAGTTGAGCGCGTTGATAACCATTTTGCGGTCTACCGGGCCGGTGATTTCCACACGGCGATCTTGCAAATCGGCCGGAATCGGAGCCACGGTCCATTCTGATTCACGAACCGACGCTGTTTCTGGCAAAAAGTCAGGCATTTTGCCTGCATCAATCTCTACCTGACGGTCCAATCGTTTTTGCAGCAGTTCGTGGCGGCGTTCCCCGAGGGAACGTTCAAGCTTTGCCACAAAAGCAACTGCTTCATCTGTCAAAATGTTTGCAAATTCAGGGGGGATGGTTCCAGTGATCTGAACACCGTCAACTGTCATGATTCACTTCTCCTTGGTTTTTAGCTAGTCAGCTAGTCAGCAAATCAGCTTGTCAGCCAGAACCACTTCCTGCTGAAATGCTGAAATGCTTCTCTTTGTGCTGCTTTTAGCGAAATGTGCCTGTTTTCGCCTAATTCACCTTTAGCGAATATTCGCTAATTGAGAATATCATAATGTGGTATTGTGGATTTGTCAAGTCCAAATTAGCGATTTAACAACAATTAGCGAATATTCGCTGAAAATGGTACAATTTAGGCATGAGCATAAAACTGGTAAACATCATTTTTGGCATGAAGGTAAGGCAGGCGCGCACCGAAGCAGGCATGACACTCTCGGAGTTTGCCAGCCAATGCGAGTTATCTCCATCGTATGTAACTGAAATTGAACACGGCCGCAAATACCCCCGCGCCGATAAAATCATGCGCATGGCCGCCGTGTTGGGCAAAGATTATGATCAGATGGTCTCCATTAAATTGGCTCCATCGCTTTCCTATTTGGAATCCACACTCTCATCATCAATCATGCGCCGCTTTCCGTTTGAAGAATTTGGATTGGAACCTGGCGACTTGGTGACACCGTTAACTCGCGAACCCGAAAAGGTGAGCGCCTTGATGCATGCGATTCTCTCCATCGGCCGCAAATATGATTTAAAAGAAGAAGAGTTTTTACGAGCTGCACTGCGATCGTATCAAGAAATTCACGAAAATTACTTTCAAGATTTAGAAGATGCGGCACTTGCTTTTACGACAGAAATTGGCCCAAAATATAGCTTAGGTGAGCAAATTCCAACGGAATTGTCTGTCTTAGAAACGATTTTACGCGAAGTGTATGGATACAAGCTGGATCATGAGGCCATTGCAGATGATCCGGCTTTGCAAAAATATCGCTCCATTTATATCGAAGAAAAGCGAAGCAAAACGCTGTTTATCAATCCAGCACTGCGCCCCCGTCAGATTAAATTCATTTTGGCACGCGAGCTTGGGTATCGGTATTTGAAGCTGAAAGAACGCTCATTCGCTTCAACGCCAACACGCATCGATTCATTCCAGCAAATCGTCAATGATTTTAAAGCCGCTTATTTTGGCGGTGCGCTAATGATGCCTCGTACAGTAATGCTAGCGGATTTACAGCAATTTTTTGACCAGGAAACGTGGCAGCCAGATAAATTGCTGTCGTTAATCGACAAATATGCCGTTACGCCGGAGATGTTGTTGTACCGCTTAAGTGAGTTGGTGCCGGAATATTATGGGCTAAAGCTGCACTTTTTGCGGTTTCATCAGGTAAACGGCCGTTATGAACTGATCAAGCAACTCAACATGAACAAACTCATCGTCCCCAGCGGCATTGGCTTGCATGAGCACTACTGCCGCCGCTGGTTATCGGTGCGGCTGCTGCACAAAGCACCCACCAACGGCGATTTAACATTTGATCAACCCCACATGGGCATTCAATTTTCAGAGTTCGTGGAATCACGGGACCAATTTTTGTGTTTTGGCTTTTCCCGACCGTTGGTTTTGTCGCCTAATGTCAACAGCAGCGTGCTGGTTGGGTTCCGCGTTGATGCAGAGCTGCGACAGGTGATGCGTTTCTTAGATGACCCGGCGATACCAAAAGCATACATTCATGAAACATGCGAACGCTGTCCGCTAACGGAGGAGCAATGCCGCGAGCGCGTTGCACCACCCACCACACTGGTGGCGCAGCAAGAAGCGACAGCACGACGTTTGGCCTTAAGTCAACTGCGTGAGCGAACACGCAGTTAAGGGGCTGGCGTTGCCTTTTCAGATGCTCTTAATTGTAATAAACGAACAAGCTCTTCAATTTTGAGAGGTTTGCTAATGTATTCATCCATCCCGGCAGCCAAAAAACGCTCACGGTCGCCTTTAAGCGCGTTTGCCGTCAGGGCGATGATCATGGGTTGGTTTTCAGCTGCAATCGTTTTGCGGATGGATTTGGTGGCATCTATCCCATCCATTTTCGGCATTTGCACGTCCATCAGCACAACGTCATAAGGGTGCTTCTGAACCGCTTCAACTGCTTCTACTCCATTTGCGGCAACGTCTGCCGCATATCCCAGTCGCTCTAAAATGCGCAAAGCCACTTTTTGATTAATGGCATTATCTTCGGCCAGGAGAATGCGTAGGGGATGTTTTTCACCTAACTGGGAATCAAATTGGTGGGTAGAAACGGCCGTTTCCACCTCATCCGACCTGCTTTGTGACAGCGATAACGTTTGACACAGCGCACCGTAAAGCTGCCTGGGCTTGACAGGCTTGGTGATATGTGTCTGAAAAAGGCGTTTTGATTCATCATCATTTGTGAGCTGCATTGAAGTTAGCAGCAACATCGGAAAAGACTTTACAGGCAGTGATTCTATTTGTTTTGCCAATTCTAAACCCGTTGTTTCCGGCATCCGCATATCAAAAATGCCAGCGTCAAATGTTTCACCTTGTTGTAGCAATTTGAGTGCCGCTTGTGCGGATTGGGCAATGACTGGTATGGCCTGCCATGACTTGAGGTAGAGGCTAAACACCATCCGGTTCACAGGATTGTCATCCACAATCAGGATGCGTTTCTCACATAGCAGCGATTCTTCTGAAGTGGAATTTTTGTCGAAAAACGGCCGTTTTGCTGGCAGCGTAAAACTAAATGTCGAGCCACGCTCAACCTCACTTTCCACCCACATCGTGCCGCCCATCGCTTCTACCAATTGTTTGCTGATTATTAAACCTAATCCGGTCCCTCCGTGTTTACGTGTCATCGACGCATCAACTTGACTAAATGACTGAAATAACCGATTCATACGGTCCGCAGGAATCCCTATTCCAGTATCAATAATTGAAAAACGCAGCGTGTCATTTGCCTGTGATAAGCCATCATAAGTTACTGAGACAACCACTTCCCCAGTTTCTGTAAATTTAACTGCATTATTGAGCAGATTTACCAAAATCTGACGTACACGAGTCACATCACCAATGATTTGTTCAGGAACATTGGGATCCATAATCAAAGCGAGTTCTAATCCTTTTTCGGCTGCTCGTCTCCCCATCAGATCCAATGCTTCTGCAATGCATGCGTGCAAATCAAACGGATTCTGTTCTACCTCTAATTTGCCTGCCTCAATCTTTGAAAAGTCGAGAATGTCATTAATAATCGCAAGCAGTCCCTCACCACTCATTTGTAACGTTTGCGCAAAGTCTCGCTGTTCAGAATTAAGTGGTGTATCTAGCATCAAGTTTGAAAGACCAATAACAGCATTTAAGGGGGTCCGAATTTCATGGCTCATATTGGCCAAAAATTCACTCTTTGTGCGGCTCCCTTCCTCCGCCTTTTCTTTTGCCTCTTGCAGTTTGGCTTCATGCTCCTTTTGGTTAGTTATATCTTTTGTGGTCACAGCAACGCCATCAAACAATTTGACAGCATGTTTTTGATAGGTGAACTCGATATTGTCAAAGATAAACAATTGCTCGTACAAAAGCGGCTGCCCTGTTTTCACAACCTGACAAAATTCATCAAATGAGCTTTGCTCCTGCGGACCAGGAAACTGTTCTAATAAGCGCTTACCAATGATCTCTTTTGCTGGAAGGCGCATTATTTTTTCAGCGGCAGGATTAACAACGGTCATTTCAAAATCAACAATTTTGCCAGCGTCATCACGAATTGCATCCATTGCATAAATGCTGTCTAGGGAGCTATCTAAAATACCTCGTAGTAATGATTGATTCTTTTGTAATTCCTGCTCAATATTTCTGCGTTCCTCAAGTTCTTTTCTCAGCCGTAGGCGCATATCCCGAAAGCTTCCAACAATTCCCGCAATTATAAAAATTACAAGATGGCCGGGAATGCCGCCGTTGATAAATCCATCGGGAATACTTTGAAATAACTGTAATTGAAGGAAGACATTTAGGAAGAGGGAAGCAGTTGCAGCAATTAGTCCTGATGTAAATCCATATAACCAGGCAACCGTAATCGCAAAAGACAGAGAAAAAAACACGAGCACATAAGTTAGGAAATATGGAGCAAAGAGAAGGAATAGGGCGATATAAACGGCCGCTAACACCACAATGGTTATTAATTTCCGAGAGAATACATTTTGGATGTATTGTCGACTAACTATTCTCTTCATGAAAACGCCCATGAAAACTTCCCGAGATGAGGTGCTGATAACAAATCAGCACCCAATCTAAATATTTGCCAATAACGCCAAATTTTTATTATAGGTTTTCATCTTCAGGGTTCAAGAGGAGAATAGTCACTGAGTCAGGCAGCAAAGAGGGATATTTATCATAGAACGGCCGTTTAACTATTCAATATTTTATTTTGCCAGTGAGTTAAATAGCCGCTGATAAAATCCAGCGCTTGCTGATGGGCCTGACGGCTGTTTTTACTAACAAGAATCGGTTCACCAAACGCAATATAAATGGGTTGATCGCGATTAATCGGCCCAAAATCACGGAATCGCTCCCCGTTTTGCCAGTAATCGGTCTTAACCGCGATAGGCAATATGTTTACGCCAGCTTTGCGAGCCAGCTTGACACCAATGGTGTTAAATGATTGTGGATCAATGCTGTTGGTACGCGTTCCTTGTGGGAAAACGAGTACAGAAATGCCTTTTGTCAACCGTTCGCATCCTTCATCCATTAATAATTTGAGATCGGCACGTGGGTCTGATCGCCCCAGTGGAATCGGGTTTTGTGAGGCCAGCAGTGGCCCAAACACCGGATACCGCAGCAAAGATTCTTTAACCACAAAAGTAAATGGCTTAAATTGACCAATGATGCCCGGAAAAACGTTGTTTTCCAGCGCACTCATATGGTTGCTGACAAAAACAACTGGCTCAGTGCAGTTGCGGAGGTGGTCGATGCCGGTGATGTGAAAACGGCCGTTACACCCCTCAATCAGCCGCAGCGTATCCGTACCCGACTCGATAAACGCATTGCGATCATACTTGCCCCGCGCCACACGCCATCGCGATTTGAGAATAATGCCAATAAAACGGCTATAAAAATAAGCCCCACTGCCCATTGCCAACCGGTCTCCCAACACTTGCGGCGTACCCGGTGGCGTCTCATACGTGTCAAATTGAAAATCCATGCGAAAATAATTCTTCCAACAATGTTATTAACCGAATAAATCGTCATTAAAATCGTCTAATGACTGTTTATTTAACCCGGAACGGCCGTTTTCGCTACGCCCTTTCATCTCATCCCAGAATTTTTTATCATAGCGACGCGATTTTACCGGAATTGGCATCTTCACACCCCAACCCAACAGCAGCACTTCTTCCTTCTCTTGCAGCCGTGCCAACATGCCGCGCAACTGGTCGCGCCCAGCCAAACCAGTCAACACTGCGCGAATATCATCATCATCCCCCAGCCAGCCGGTGATGCGTGTCCCGAGCTGCGACATTATTTCATCGTCGATGCCAGACGGCCGTTGATCCACCACCAGCAGCGTCACAAAATATTTACGCAGTTCCCGCGCAATGATGCCAAACGTCGTTTGACTGGCAAGATGCGGATTAAGCAATTTATGAGCCTCTTCAATCGCAATCATCAGCGGACGCGGTGCCGCTTCACCCATCGTCTTGTGCCGCTCCGTCTTTTTCACCCAATGCTCCCGAATGCGCCGCGTGAGAATGTTGGATACCAGCAAATAATCCAAATCGCTGTCGTGATTGCCAAATCCGAGGATGACGTGACGGCCGTTTTCCAACTTATCCACAATCTCCGTCACCGCATCACTCGCCGGACGTTCCACCACATATGGCTTGTCGGCAATGAGACGCAGCCGCCGGTGCAGCGCTTCAGCCGCCTTCTCATTCACATTATTTTCTCGCGCCCAAAACGCCACCGACCCTGGTGCGGGTTTCGTTTTACCCGTTTCTGGGTCCGTTTCCACCAGCCCAGGCTCCAACTTCATAAACGAGGCAAACCAACTGTCGCCAAAATCGCGCACCAGTGCGCCCAGCGTTACTGCCGCCGTGTCTGTCAGATTCAACTGCTCCGACAGCATGTAAATGTCATTCGTTTGAAAATCACCGAGCGCCAATTCTAGCGTAAAGTCTGGCGCATTGCCGCGCACCTGTGCACCTTTACCCAATGCCGCCACCTGCACTTTTTGCCCAAACAGCGATTTTAAACCCTGAACGGTTTCACCTTTATCTGAATCCAGGTCATCAAATGCATACTCGTTGTGCATATCAAACACAAGCGCCGCTGCGGCATCTTCTTTCATCAAGCCAGCCAGCACCATCCGCGTCAAAAAGCTTTTGCCTGTACCTGTCGCGCCAAAAATGCCGCTAGACCGCTTCACAAACTTCTTCAAATCGAGCCGCACCGGATACCCTTGTTCAATCGTATGCCCCACCACAAACATGCCGGGACCCTCTTTGCCAAAAATGTCGGCCACGTCGGCTTCATTTGCCGCCCGCACTTCCACATGATGTGCAGGAACGGTTTTTACAGGTTTCGGCCCTGGGCTTTCGATGCCACGCTCCACGCGATCTTCCCACTCGTGCCGCGCTGTCGTGCCCAATTCTGGCCCCATGTCCATTAGCAGCGTGGGGTACATGTTCAACGTGGTGTACAGCGTCTTACCCAGCAGCGCATTGCTGATTATGGGCTGCAAACGGTCTGTCTTTTCGTCAGCAAAGCGAGGGTCGGTTGCGCCAAGCTGCAGGTCTGTGATCAGGCCGTAGTAGCGAAAACGGCCGCTGTCACACACCACAAAACTACCTTCCTGAACTTGGTCGGCAGAAACGGTTAACCGAATCCGAAAACCTTCTTTCAGTCCGCCACCAACAATATATCCAATGGGTTCGTTTGAATCACTCATAAAAAATTCTCTTCAAAAACTGAAACACGAATCAGACGAATGGACGAATCTCACGAATATTTTTTCTTCATTCGTCCTATTCGTTTATTCGTTAAATTCGTGATGTATCTATTGCCATATTTGGTAAAGCGTCGCTCAGTGCTTCGAGTGTGGGGATGAGGATATCGTAGTTGCTGCGTAATAACTCGATGAGTTCTTCGATAACGGCCGTTCCCCACACAACATCTTCGCCCCGTAATCTGTATACATCCAAAATGTGCGCCACCAGGAGTTGATCAACTGGCACATTGCTGCCCACCGTCCGCAAAATTAGGCGCAGGTAGCTGAGACGGCTGGTAAACTCAACCACATCAGCAGCATCCTGGCACAGTTCCACCGGGTCCAGATTGAGCGGTGGGCGTGGCGGCAAACCGTGATGCAACTCGCCATCTCGCTCGTACCCCACAGCCAAGACGCTCATTTCAATGGGCAGCAATCGGTTCTGTCGCTGGTCGTTAATCACCGATTCCGGTGGGTTTTCGGCCAATACCAGTCGCCGCACCAATGGATCATCATCAATATTCATGTTGTAAATCAAGCCATAAATCGCTTCACGCTCGTCCACCGGCTGCGCTTTCACTAGGCTGCCAAACGCAGGCACACTCAACT
>QQUD01001119.1 GCA_008501785.1 Chloroflexota bacterium | reverse complement strand
GCGATTTTCGGCTTGTAATTCTTCAATGCGTGTGTCAATGGCTTGCAAATTTTCGTTGTACCGTTGAGCCAGAGAGTCGATCAATTCACCTTGTTTGTCGTCTACGCGCTGCGCTAATTCATCGAAACGACTTTGAATGTTTTCGGCTGCTTCTGCACCGACCTGACGTAAAGATTCGGGCAGACTAGCGACATACGTTTGCACCTCTTGCCGCCCTTGGGCAATCAGGTTTTTGGCTTCGGTCAGGCCAGCACTGACGGTGTCGGCAACGGTATTCAAGACTTGATCCATGCGCTCGATGTAAATAGTGCGCCCTTCCTGGTAAAAGGCATTGACTTCATCGGGCATACCAAATATTTTGTCACTGAGCCAGAGGGCTGCGCCTTCTATGCCATCGTATCGTTCATCTTTGTACGCTTCCATACGTGATCGGTGATGGTTTTCGAAGGCTTCTTGGGCGGCTGTTGCTCCCTGGGTAAAGGTGGCATCTACCGCTTCATCCAGTTGGGCCAATCGATCTTCAACTGCCTGCTGTGTCGTGCTGTAAATTTCCTCAATGTGGTCGGCGACACCAGCACGTTCGGCTTCATCCATCGCAGACGTGGCTGTTTGTTCACCGACGACTTGTTCTAAAACGGCCGTTCTCTCCCCACTCATCCCTTCCAACCCCATCGTGGCCTCATCCGTGGCTTGCGTTTGGGCTTGAGCAACCATTCCCTGTTCTTCTTGGCGGTAAGAGGCTGGGGTTTCTGCGGCAGCAGTTTGTGCTTCCTGTCGGGCGTCTAAAGCGGACGTAAATTCTGGTTCATTAGACGTGGCTAACTGCTCTTCGGTAATGCTGGCCTCTGCCATTTGTTGATCGAGTTCCTGGCTGCCTTCCTGAATGGGGGCTTCTACTTCAGCTTCAGTGCGGGGCGGTGGCGCGGCTTCTTGAGCACCAATATCGGTTGGTGGTGGACCAGCGTCTTCTGGCTGCAATGGTTCGGGTTGGCGTGGTGTGATGGCACCGGTATCGGGAGCTTCTTCGGCGGAGTCCTCGATATTTTCGCCGGATTCTTCACGACTTTCATCAATTTCTGAGGAAAGTTCGGATTGCATTGCGTCCAGGTTGTTGTTATCGGGGAATTCGTCGGCGTCTTCTAATGTTGCTGGTGTGAGTTCGGCGATACGCGCCATCAGAGCCGCTTTGAATGCTTGTTTGTCGAAAGGTTGGGCTTCCTGCGCATTCATCTCGTCTACCTGAACGGCAGCAGCTTGGCTGGCGACTTCGTTGCCGGGGCTTGGGGCAGCGGCTTGAGCGCCAGCAGCGGCAGTGGTAGCTTCTTGGTGAGACGTTTGTTCAGTGGCGACGGACGCTGCACGTTCGGTTACGGTCTGGAAGCCTGGGTCTTCGGCAGCGGATGCAGGGGAGCCAGGTCCGGTTCCATCTGTGTCGCTTTCTGTTGTTGTTGGTTGAGGGGTTGTTTCACCTGTTGGGGCGGTGCCGTTAGGAGAAACGGCCGTTTCTGCCTGACCTTTTCCAACTTCTTTCCCGGTATCTGCTTGAGCTGTTTTTGGTTCGGCTCCATTGGCTCCGGGTTGTGAGCCATTGGGGGTGGGGGAAACGGCCGTTTCCCCTCCAGCGTCACCGTTCCCTTTAGCTGGATCAACCTGGGTTGTTTCAGGTTTAGTTTCGCTACCCTCCACGGATGGCGCAGTTACCGCAACCCCATTTTCAGCCGTTGCTGCAGCGGTCGCCGCTTCGCCTAGAGCTGTTTCTGACTCAGTTCCGTTAGCCGTAGTGGGCGGCTCAGGTGCCTCGTTCCCATTCTCAACCGGCTCAGTTGTTGTCGGTACAGTTTCAGCTTCAGCGGTTGGCGTTTCTGCAGCCGTTTCCTCGTCTTGTTGGCGCTGGACTGCCGCATCCTGTTTTTGTTGTGGTTGGCTGGCTGCCCCTTGCTGCAAAACATGGGTCAATTCATGGGCTAATAATTCTTGGCCGCCAGAGCTGTTCGGATCATACTCTCCCTGGCGAAAAAAGATGTCGGAG
The DNA here is from genome assembly GCA_008501785.1 of Chloroflexota bacterium. Next base: position 2,563 of record QQUD01001119.1, on the reverse strand, counting down.
CCAGTGGTAAAGGCACGGGCATTCAGGGATTGATTCAGCGCGTCTGATTGACCATTCGTATGAATCTTGACGTTACTGAAATCGGCTCCAAATGCTTGCTGCATGGAGCCACGTACCGGATCGGCGAGCGGTTGACCGCTGCCCTGCGACTGTTGGATGGCGTTCTCGGTATCGGGTGCAATGTCGCCACCATTAAGTCCGCTGGGATCGGGTGTTTGTCGTTGAACGGCCGTTTCTTCTTCATCTTCCTGCCGCTGTGTGCCGTTTTCCGCTGGTGGTGGTGCGTTGAGAATGCCAACAACCTGTTGGGCAACCTGATCTGCTTCTTGTTCATATGTATCATCTACGGGTCCAAAGGTGCGCTTGGGTTGTAGGTTTGCGCGGGTGAGAATGGCATGAAAAGAGGATTTGGTTGCGCGGGTGTTGGGGGTAGATGTTTCCTTCTCAACGTCGTTACTCGTTTGCCACAACGCACGATTACCGATTGTTTGTTGAAGGCGTTGGGATTCAACTGGGAGCAAATTTTCCGGCATGCACTCGGCACGTTGCAACAGGATTTCCACTGGTTCGGTGGGAGCAACAGCCGTTTGCTGGGTGGGTTTAACGGCCGTTGGCTGTTTCGGGCTGCTGCTCTTTTCACTCTGTGCTTTTTGCGCTGTCACGGTATCTACCCCTCACATTCTACCCTTCATCATGACTGGAAAATAACTCTCAATCCCCTACCTAATCAACACTAGTATCCACCACCCCCTGACTCTTGATCGCGGATAATATGGTACAAGCGGGTGCTGGAAGGCCGCTTGCCATCTGCCAGCACGTATTCCAAATCTAAACGGGCATTTGAGAGGGCGCGATTCAGGTCTGCTCGATAACCCTGATCTGCCTCCTGCATGAGTGCTGCAAATTCCGGTAACTGGCTTTTTAGATCGCTGGCCTTTTCTTTAAGCGATGAGACATCGCTAAGTGGCTCGACATCACTGCCTGTGACAAACGATTTCGCCACTTTGAAGGCTTCATTACTAAATCTGTGAATGGATACAACGATTTCTTCGTTGTTGTCTTCTTTTTTTGCCAAATTTGACATGTTGAATATCTCCTAACTACTTTTGGGCTTCACTGCATTCTTTACCCCGTCAGTGTCGAGTGTCTCGGCTGCATTAAAGAGTTCACCCCATGTGCCGCTACCTTTATTCAGATAGGCAGTTACAAGTTCCTGCACATCATCGAAATAAGCTTTCTCAACAACATCAATTCCCACAAGGTCGATGAGCAGCTTGGTAAGACTTACCTGAACCGGGTATGCGGTAACACTTGGGACTGTGATACCGGCCGCCTTTAGTGCATTCTGGGCCAGCGTTTCGGTGACACCTTCATTAAACGTCTCACCTACCTTATCCCGGAAATTTGATTCTGTGTTATTATGCAAAATCTCGTGCGCTGTGGCTGTAACGAGCGTGGTTTCTCCGTTAACATACACGACACCTTTCCAGGCAAACCCTTCCGTCTGTACCCCCGCAGCCGCATCATCTTTGGCACAGTCTCCTGCTTGCCATGCGGAGCCATCTGGCCGCAGAATACCGTCGGCAATACAAACTTCGTCGTATTTTGCGGCACAAGCCGCTTGATTTGCGAGGATTTCAATCGTCCCAGGCACAATCTTCTTGGAGTCGCCAAAAGCCCCTTGCAGAATCTTCTCAGCTGCCGCCAGACTCATGGCTCCCGGCGTCAACTTCTGGCTGTTCGTGAAGGCTGTACCTGCCTCTGTTGCTGCCTCTTTCTCACTCTTTTCTTCTGTTTCGGTTCTGGTTGAGGCAGGTGCTACAGAGCCATTTTCACCAATTTTGCCTGGTGCTGCTTTCTCTTTTTCGCTTATCTCAGCCACCTGGACATCTTTGTTTTTTAATTCTTCCCCATCTGGGTGTCGCTGTATACTGGAACCTGCGGACGCAGGCAGCTCTTCTTGTGCTTCATGACGCTGCACACCGCCTTGCTGAATTGTGTGCGTCAACTCATGCGCCAACAACTCTTTCCCGCTGCTGCTCCCTGGATTGTATTCACCTTGACGGAAGAAAATATCTTTCCCGGTTGTGAACGCCCTTGCTTGTAGGGATTGGTTTAGCGTGTCTGATTGTGAATCGGTATGAACTTTGACGCCACTGAAGTCGGCACTAAAGGCATTTTCCATTGGTGCACGCACGTTGTCGGCCAATGGCTGCCCTGCTCCCTGAGCGCTTTGGATAGATTGTTCGACTTCGGCCGAAATTTCACCACCCCCCGCTTCCTCTTGGCGCTGCACCGGTTTCATTTGTAATTCTTCTTCCTCTTGGCGCTGCACTGATTTCATTTGCAGCTCTTCTTCTTCTTGACGTTGCACCGGTTTCATCTGCAGCTCTTCTTCTTCCTGACGTTGCACCGGTTTCATTTGCAACTCTTCCTCTTCCTGGCGTTGGAGGATCGCAGGTTTCATCTGCAATTCTTCTTCCTCCTGGCGCTGCACCGGTTTCATTTGTAATTCTTCTTCCTCTTGGCGCTGCACTGATTTCATTTGCAGCTCTTCTTCTTC
>QQUD01000850.1 GCA_008501785.1 Chloroflexota bacterium | reverse complement strand
GGTTACTGTTAACAACGCACCAAAACTAAATTCACGAATGGGATTGTTATGTGGGCGAAATCGCTGAAATTTGGCAATGAATGTGCCCATCCAGGCTACCGGATGCAGGTTGTTGGGCGGGTCTCCGCACAGCAGATCGATAATTAGCGCTAAAATCAGTGTGGTAGGATGTGATGGCTTCATGATTTTGCTAAACTGCGACGTAAATGAGTAATACGACCAGTTCGCTAATTTCGCAAACGGTCCCATAAATGTCACCAGTCAGGCCCGGAATGCGGCTCATTACAAATCGAATGGTGCCTAATAGGATGACAAAAACGACGATCATGCTGATGATGCCGGTCAGTCCACCGAGCAAGATTGAGACGAAAACGGCCGTTATCGTTCCCAATCCCAACTCCCAATTTCCTGCCTGATCCTTCATCGTGCGTCCCATCCCTTTTTCCCGGGCATACGGGTAGCGCACCAGGGCAAACGTGATGGCCCAACGTCCGAGCACAGGCGCTAAAATCAGAGCTGTCGTGATGTTGGTGGAAGTCGTGAGGGCTGAATATTTCGTAAGCAGCAGCAGCACACCACCCGCCAGCGCAAATGCACCCACGCGATGATCCCGCATGATTTCCAGCCGCTTGTCAGGATTCCAGCCACCAAACAAGCCATCACAGGCATCTAAAAAGCCATCTAGGTGCAGCACACCAATCAGCAAAATCCAGGCAAACATGAGCAGCGCAACGCGCACGGATGGCGGGAATACCAAGCCTAACAGCGCATTCAAACCGGCCAAACAGCTACCCAGCAGCAAGCCTACCAGCGGATAAAACCCGACCGCTCGCCCAAGCTCCTGATCGGTAAACGGCCGTTTAATCACCGCTGGCATCACGGTCATAAATTGCAGTGCTGCCAGCAGGGGGGTGAGGGAGAAACGGCCGTTTTCCTCACCTACATCTGCTTTAAAAGGATTTTTGTCCATAAGGTGCAAAGGGCAAGGTGCAGGGTGCAGGGAACTTTCCGTCCTTGCACCCTGCACCTTGCACCCTTTTTACTCCGATTTATCAGACACGCCAGCTTCGCCAAACGTGGCCATGCCGGTCAAAATTTTACAGCCAGCTTCAACCAGTGATATAGCTAAAACTGCGCCCGTTCCTTCGCCGAGGCGGAAGTTGAGGTCTAAAACTGGGGCTAATCCTAGCCATTGCAACATTGTGCCGTGGCCTTGTTCTTCGGAACAGTGACCGGCAATCATGTACGCTTTTGCTTGTGGGCAAAGTGCCACTGCGATCATGGCCGCCGCTGTGGAGATGAAGCCATCCACGACGATGGGTACACCATTGGCTGCTGCCGCCAGTATTGCACCGGCCAATCCAGCAATCTCAAAGCCGCCAACTTTCGTCAACACGTCTAGCCCATCTTCAGGGTTGGGTTGATTGACGGTGAGAGCTTTGGTAACGGCCGTAATCTTCCGCTGCAAACCTTCATCATCTACACCCGTGCCGCGCCCACAAATCTTGGCGGGTGATTCGCCAGTGAACGCACACGCAATCGCTGCTGATGGTGTTGTGTTGCCAATACCCATGTCACCCGTTGCTAGAATATCAAGCCCTTTTGCAATTTCTGCTTCAACTACCGACGCACCGGCTAAGAGTGCTTCATTGGCCTGATCCTGGCTCATTGCAGGTCCTTGGGCAATATTTTGAGTACCTAAGGCGATTTTTTTGTCAATCAGGCTAGGATGCGCTTCGAATGGAGACGCAACGCCCATATCGACAATGACAACGCGCGCGCCAACATGGTCAGCAAGCACATTAATGGCGGCCCCTTTGTACAAGAAGTTTAGGACCATTTGTGGTGTTACTTCTGATGGAAATGCGCTGACACCTTCGGCCACAACGCCGTGATCACCCGCCATGACGGTGACGACCTTATGCTCAATTTTGGGCATAGGATTGCCCGTGATACCTGCAATCTGAATCGAAAAATCCTCTAATCGACCCATGCTGCCTGCTGGTTTTGTGAGTATGTTTTGCCGATTGCGAGCGGTTTCCATCGCTTCTTGATCAAGTGGTTTGACACGCGAAATAAGTGACTGTAATTGATTTGACATGTATAGCTCCTCTTCCTCGAAGATATGGTGGTAAGACATCAATTAACTTGATGTCTCACTATATTGATTACATTGAAATTTGTTGATAAGGGATAGTGCCGTTTTGTTTAAACGGTGCTGCTGGTTTGTGCGCGGTGGTGACACCGTCGGGTAAAATGAGAGGTGTCCCGTAAGCTGGATGCTGAATGACTTGTACAGGAACTTTGAATACGGATGATAAGTTGTTGCTGGTTAAGACCTGAGTAGGTGTACCCTTGGAGTGAATACGGCCGTGAACCAACAACACAATCTTATCTGCATACAAACCTGCCAAATTTAAATCATGCAGCACCATTAAAACGGCCAGCTTTTTCTCGTTTGCCAACTCTCGCACTAAATTGAGCAAGCCTGATTGGTGTTGTAAATCCAGGTAAGTCGTTGGCTCGTCAAGCAGCATCACGGGTGCATCTTGTACCAGCGCTCGTGCCAACAAAACACGCTGCTGTTCACCTCCAGACAATTCACCAACCGGTCTGTTTGCAAATTCTTCAGCCTGAGTGCGGGCCAGCGCCCAGCGCACCAATTCGTGATCAGACTGGCCGCTTTTGCCCAGCCAGCCCAGGTAGGGAGTGCGACCCAGCAACACAGTTTGGTAGGCAGTAAATGAGCCAGGTAAAGATCGGGCTTGTGGTACAACAGATAAATACCGGGCACGCTGCATGGTTGAAAGATTTTCGAGGGGATGGTTGTCGATGAGAATACGGCCGTTTACTGGAGGCAATAGCCCACTCACTGCCCGAATCATCGTCGATTTTCCCGCACCATTGGGGCCAATGATCGCCACCACTTCACCTGGTTTAACCTGCAAACTGACACTATCTAATGCCAGATGCGTTCCATATTTTATTGAAAGTGATTCGATGTTTAACATACTCTTTGTCCTACCAGATTGGACCAATTTGCATTAACTTTAGCCTCGTTAACCAAAAAAATTGGCCCAATCTTAGAAAATACGCTTACCAAAACGCCTGTGACTTTGCCCGTTTTAAAATCCATAGAAAAAATGGTGCGCCTGCCAAGGCCGTAATAACACCAACCGGTAAGGTTTGTGGCGCCAGCACCACTCGTGCCAGCATGTCCGCTAAAAGCAACATGCTGCTGCCTCCCAAAATCGAAAGGGGTATGAGCTGTTTGTAATCTGGTCCCCACAAAATTCGCACTAAGTGGGGCACAATCAAGCCCACAAACCCAATGACCCCAGAAAATGCAACGGCGGCAGCAGTGGTCAGCGAGGCCGCCAAAATGAGCAGGAATTTGGTGCGCTCAACGTTGAGGCCGAGCTGCTGTGCCTGCTCTTCTCCATACTGCAAAACGTTGAGTGCATGACCAGAAATAAGCAATGATCCCAATCCAATCGTAATGTAGGGCAGCACTGCAATCACCGGGTCCCAGCCATTGAGAATGGAGCCGCCCAACAGCCATCCAAGGGCACGGCGCAGCTCTTCGTCGGAGCGCAGCATCAAAAAAGATGTGAGCGCAGTGGCGAATGAACTAACGGCAACTCCTGCCAGAATCAGCGTGGTTGTCGGAATCGTGCGATTGGTGCGAGCCAGATAATAAACGACAAAAACGGTAATGCTTGCTCCCAAAAATGCAGCAATCGGTATGCTGTAAAACCCTACCCAATCATTCGGCCATTCGCGTGCCATGGCTAACACGGCTCCCAGCCCTGCTCCTGAGGCAACACCAATTAAATAAGGGTCTGCCAACGGATTGCGGAAAAGACCCTGGTAGGCTGCACCGCTGCCAGACAGCGCTGCTCCCGTGAGTGCGATTAAAATTGTGTGTGGCAAGCGCACCTTGAAGATGATAGTCGCAAAGCTGTTTGGCCAATCTGGCACAATGTCTACCGTTGGTAGTTGATTGGCCAAAATTCGCACCAATGTTCCTGGTGGAATAAACACGGAGCCAATGGCAACGCTGGCGATTAATGCTAGCAGTAAAATCGCAATATTTAGCAGATACGGCGGGAGCCTTTTCTTATTAATTATTTTCTTCCTTCCTTCCTTCCTTCCTATTCCTATTCCCTCAAAAATAGGCCTTTATTCAAATAGTTCAGGATGCAAGAATTGTGCCATTGCTTCTAACCCATCAACCAAACGCGGCCCAGGTCGGCTAACAAGGTTGTCGTCAAATGGGAAGACGTTGTTGGATTGAACGGCCGTTAACCCATCCCAACCCTCACGTGCCGCAACGGCTTCTGGTGTGACGCCGCCCCAAAGTGCATCACCTAACAGAATCAGTTCAGGGTCTTGCACAATCAGTTCTTCGATGCTGATTTGTATCCAAGCGCCTTCGAGTACGGCGGCTACATTTTCGCCGCCAGCCATGTTGATCAAGGTGTCCACAAATGTACCGGTGCCGGTGGTACAGGGCGCGTTGGGGTCGGTGCCGTCAATTTCGTAAAATACGAGTGGTTTTTCTTCGACTGCGGTAATTGTGTCGGAAACGGC
>QQUD01000592.1 GCA_008501785.1 Chloroflexota bacterium | reverse complement strand
TTACTTACATTGTCATTTTGTTGGCCATTAGCCTTTGTACGGCTTGGGAAAGCTTAAAAGCGATTCGGATGCTGCGGGGCGGTGTTGCGCGAAATGAGGATGGCGATGTGCTGGCATTTGCTGATATGGCGAAACGGGTTCAGAAAATTCACCTGCCGCCTATGGTTTCATTTCCTAATTCTGGTATTGAGTCGATTTCGATTTGGATTGTGTTGGGAATCGGTGCATTAACCGGTGTGTTGGCAGGCATGTTGGGTGTCGGTGGTGGTTTTATTCGGATGCCGATGCTTGTTTATTTTTTGGGCGTACCGACACATGTGGCAGTGGGAACCGATTTGTTTGAAATTGTGATTTCGGCGGGGTTTGGGACGCTAACACATGCGGTGAAGGGAAATGTGGATGTGTTGATGGCGTTGGTGATGCAGACGGGTGCCGCCGTTGGCGCACAAATTGGCGCAACGGCAACACGTTATTTTTCGGGTCCGCGCATTCGCTTATTCTTTTCTTTCTTGCCATTGATTGGGGCAGTTTTGGTGATCATTCGTTTGTTAGGTGGTGGGGTTGCAACGCACTGATGAATTAAGATTGGTCCATTCTAAATGAATGAACCAATCTTGCCGAGGGAGTTTGCTGTGAAGATTTTAATATGTGTTGGGGGAAATTTGTACGCAGATCAAACTGTGCGACTTGGCAGTCTGTTTGCTAAATTGCACAAGGCGTCGATTACGTTGATGACGGTTATTGGGGAAAATGAAGCTGACGCAATCGGGGAGCAAGCTTTAGCTGAATTGGCTGCGAAGAGTATGATAGATATTGATGAATTACGGGTGCGGCATGGAACGGCCGTTCACGAAATCATCGAAGAATGCTACACAAATGAGTACGATATTATTGCGGTGGGCACACGCGTTATGCATGGATTATCGTTATTGCCATCTAGTATGGTGGCAAGACATTTGTCTCGCAAGATACCGATTCCCTTGTTAGTTGTTAAAAATAGTGTCGCTCAACTGAAACGCATTTTGATTTGTACAAGAGGGCAAGAAAAAGGCTTAACTGCTATTAATTGGGGTGTGCAGATTGCAGCGCTGTCTCATGCAGCCGTTCATTTGATGTATATTGCTGATCCGATACCGCAGATGTATTTTGGTTTAGAGACTATGGAAGAGACTGCTGAAGAACTCTTGGCATCTGGCACCCCTGTGGCGGAACATTTGTTGGAAGCAAAATCAATTCTCAAAAAAGTAAGGGTTCCGCACAAAATTGTGGTGCGGCATGGTCTGGTGGTTGAGGAAATCTTGGCTGAGATTGATGAGTCTGGTTATGATTTGGCTGTGATTGGTGCGACTCAACACGACAATATTTGGCAGACGCTGACGTTGGGCAATGTGTCGCCACGCATTATTGAAAATGCGACTTGTTCGGTGTTTGTGGTGCGGTCTTAATGGTTTAGGTTGATTTTTGCGGGAAACGGCCGTTTGCAAAAAATAATCGTTTTCCGATTCCCATAATATTTAAGCTGAATAGAATTTATTTCCTGTGGGGTGAAGATTGACGACAGATGTAGTTTTGGTTTTGCTTATTCTTGGTGTGTCTATCGTTTTATTTGCTACGGAGCGCTTGCGGGTCGATTTAGTTGCGATGCTGGTGCTGATTGCGCTGCTGCTCACCGGCATTTTGACGACAGATGAGGCGTTTTCTGGCTTTTCAAATCCTGCGGTGATTACAGTTTGGGCAATTTATATTGTTAGTGCCAGCTTGACGCACACCGGTATTGCAGATTATCTGGGAAAATATATCGGCCGTTTTGCCGGGACCGAAGAAGTTCGCATGATTTTTGTGGTGATGGTGACGGTGGCTGTGATGTCGGCGTTTATGAACAATATTGGGGCAACGGCCGTTTTGCTGCCTGTCGTCATTCGTTTAGCCACCAAAGCCAATATTCCTGTGTCAAAATTGCTGATTCCGTTGGCATTTGGCTCGCTGCTTGGCGGTGTGACGACGCTGATTGGCACGCCACCCAATTTGTTAGCCAGCACGGAATTAGCCGAAATGGGATTTGAGCCGTTTTCGCTGTTTGATTTTACGCCGATGGGGTTGATAATTTTGGTGAGCAGCATTTTGTATATGGTGCTGGTTGGCAGACATTTACTGCCCAGTTATCCAAATATGACTCATGCACATCAAGATGAAGATATTGATCTGACAACAGAGTATCGCCTGACGAATTATTTGGCTGAATTGTATGTGCAGTCATCTTCACCTTTAATTGGCAAAACGTTGTTTGATACGCAGTTGGGCGAGGTATATGATTTGGATGTGATGGGGGTGTTAAGAAACGGCCGTATTCTCCTTGGTGTTATGCCCAATTACCACATCGAAACGGGCGATGTTTTGTTAACGCGTGGTGTACCAGACAGCTTGTTAGCTGCCCGTAAAGAGATTGGCGTTAAGATGATACCCGATCATTTACTAACAGATGATAGCTTGCGCACATCTGAAGCGACCATTGCTGAGATTGTGATCAGCCAAAAAGCACGCCTGATTGGGCAAACATTGAAACAAGCAGATTTTCGCGCTCGATATGGATTGACGGTGTTGGCAATCTGGCGTGAAGAGGCCCCTATTCGTGGCCGACTGGCTGATGAACCGCTGCGGTTGGGTGATACCTTGCTCGTGCAAGGACACCGAGAAAGAATTGAGGCGCTGGAGCTTGACCCCGCGTTTTTACTGCTAAAAACGAATAGAGAACCGGCAACGCCGCGTTTAAACAAGGCTCCCATTAATCTGCTAATTTTTGTGTCGATGATTACGTTGGTGGGGTTTGGTGTGCTGCATATTTCGATAGCGGCCGTTATGGGAGCCATGCTTTCGGTGCTCACCGGCTGTTTGAATATGGATGAAGCGTATAAGTCTATTGAGTGGAAATCTGTATTTTTGATTGCGGGGATGCTGCCAATGGGGGTGGCGATGGAGAAAACGGGCACAGCACAATTTTTATCGGAGTATATTTTGCAGATTGTGGGGAGTTTGGGTCCGTTAGCGGTGATGATTGGTCTGTTTGTGTTGACGACGGTGCTGACGGCGTTTATGTCGAATGCGGCGGCGGCAGTGTTGGTAACGCCGATTGCTGTGCAAACGGCCGTTTCTCTTGGCGCAGACCCGCGTGCATTTGTGATGGGCATTGCCATCGCTGCTTCAAATTCATTTGTGACACCCATTGGGCATCAATCATGTGTGCTGGTTTATGGCCCTGGTGGCTACCGCTTTTTCGATTTTGCCAAGGTGGGGTTGCCGCTCACCATCCTCATTTGGGTACTGATGCTTATCTTTTTACCCATTTTCTTCCCCCTTGGGGTATGATTCGGGATGATTAGTTTTTGTAGTCTTTTGTTTTTTAGTCTTGTAGTTTTTGAGTGGTAAGAGGTGATCGGTGATCGGTCGTTGAACCCTGATTGTCTTTACTGTTTACCGCTAACTGCTTACTGCTTACCGTTTACTGTTTACTGTTTACCATTTACTTGAACATGCATCATAGACAATTTCGCTTTTGGAACATCATTTTACTCTTGCTGCCACTCATTTTCTTGGTGGCTTTTTTCTTTTACCCGTTGGGGAATATTTTGCGGTTGAGTGTGACGCGGGAGGCGTTGATAGCGTTGGGAACGCGCACTTATTTTTTGAAGACGATTTGGTTTACGATGTGGCAAGCTGTCGTTTCTACTATTTTGACGCTCATCATTGGATTTCCAGCGGCGTATTTGTTTGCACGGTACCAGTTTCCCGGAAAATCTTTGCTTAAAGCGTTAACGGCGATTCCATTTGTGATGCCGACAGTGGTTGTGGCAGCTGCGTTTCGGGCGCTGTTGGGTGTGAATGGGCCGGTGAATCAGATGTTGATGACGCTTTTTCACTTGCAAGACGCGCCCTTGCGGATTGAGCAGACGTTGACCATCATTTTGATGGCACATGTTTTTTATAACGTGACGGTAGTGGTGCGACTCGTTGGTGGCTTTTGGGCAAACTTGAATCCGCGTATTGTGGAAGCGGCGAATGTGTTGGGGGCGTCTCGTTGGCGGGCTTTTGTGGAAGTGACGCTGCCGTTGTTACGGCCATCTTTGTTTAGCGCATCCCTCCTGATTTTTTTGTTCACTTTTACTAGTTTTGGTGTCATCTTGATATTGGGGGGACCTGCGTTTAGCACGCTGGAAACTGAAATTTACCGGCAGTATGTGACGTTTTTGAAGCCGGATGTGGCAGCGGTGCTGTCGCTGCTGCAAATTCTGTTTACCTTTGGGTTGATGTCAATTTATGCACGGTGGCAGCAGGATACGGCCGTTTCTCTCGACTTTCGCCCCCAAAGTGTCAACCAGCGCACACCACAAACGAAGGTTGAAAAATTTGCTATGAGTTTGATTGTGGTAGGTTTGTTTGCCTTTTTGATTAGTCCACTGCTTGCCTTGGTGTGGCGCTCTTTTGTAGACCGTGATGGGCAGTTGACGTTGGCGTATTATCAGGCGCTGCCTACGTTGAAGCGGGAGAGTGTTGTTTTTATTGCACCGTTAACGGCCGTTCGCAACTCCATTGGCTATGC
>QQUD01000170.1 GCA_008501785.1 Chloroflexota bacterium | reverse complement strand
GCGCGGTCAATCGGATATGTTTGCTGATATTCGTTGATGTTGTACACAGCTTGCAGCAAATCTGTTGACTGACCAGCCTGGTTAAGCTGGTAGATGAGTGACTGAATATCTTTACCAAAACAACTGCCGCCAGCGCCATTGCTTACGTAAGAACCCCAGGTGGAAATACGGCCGTCTGCCGTCACTCCAATCTTCAAATCTTCCATACGTACATTTGGCAGGTTTTCAGCCACACGTGCGCCAACACCATTCCAGAACGAAATGTAAGTCAAGAGAAGCGTGTTGCCCATGTATTTAATCGCTTCGGCCGTTTCTGGTGTCGTTTCCACATACTTAATCCGTACATGATTCACAAATTGTGAATAAACACGGCGCATAATCTGCTTATCAGCTTCCGTATCAACACCAACAACCACGCGGTCTGGTCGACGTGACCCATCAATCGCATTGCCTTGTGCCAAAAACTCAGGATTAGAAGCGACCCCAAAGTTTTCAACGCCATGTTCATTTAACACACGTTCTAACAAACGAGCTGTTCCTACTGGAACTGTGCTTTTATTAACCAGCACAACACGGTTTTGATTTTTACGTTTTGCTAAAAACTTGCCAATATCATTTGCGGCGCTGAGATAATAGCTTAAATCTGTGGACCCATCCCGCTTTGGTGGTGTGTTGATACACATGAAAAACACATCCGTATCTTCAACGACCTCACTAATGTCCGAGGTGAAAAAGAGGTACCGGTTTATGGATTCAGCAATGGAAGCAGCCAGGCCAGGCTCGTTAACATAACGTTCGATTCGATCTCGTTCACCACTCTCATAGGCTGCGATTTTTTGGGGATCGATGTCATATGCGTATACTTCATGACCAGCTTCCGATAATACAGCCGCGTGTGGCAGTCCTACAAAACCGGTTCCAACAACAATTATCTTCATCAGATAAACTCCTTAGAAAAAGATGCAAAGTCACATCATAACATATGAGATTGGTTCATTCTTGAAGAACGAACCAATCTTTTGCAACTGTGCAACTAAAAATTAGTTTGATTTTAATTTTAATGATGGTGTGATGTTCATATTCATGCTCAGAATAACACCAAACAACCTAGCCAACCTAGCTTACATTTGTACTTTCAGTCAGCTATTTTGTTGTATTAATCAATTTTGCTGCTTTGCGACCGATTTCTACAGCAAAATTTGTACCGCGATCCCAGGGATAGACCTGGCTCATACTGGCAAAGTAAAGTCCAGGAAGCGGTGTGTTTATGTCTGGAATGTTTTGGGAATGGTTTACCAGCGGCACTGGCTGGGCATAAGATGCCCGATACAACCAGCTTTTTCGTATCCACTCCGGTTTAAAATCTGGGTTAACTTTGGTAAAGCTCCGAATAAATAACTGTTCTAATTCGGCCTGATTCATTGTCATGTACGGATGATCTGGTTTTATGTAGTCCCCGCAATAAATGATGTGGTCATCCCCGTAATGCTTTTTATCGATGTAGTTGGTATGTTCTACCAACGCCAGGAAGGGCAGTTCGTTGTTTTCTTTGTCAGGCGAATTGGCAGGAATGTTGAGCCAGTAGGTTTGGGAGTTTTGCATTAACGGCCGTTTCAGCGCAAACGTCATCACCACCGCCCCCATACTTTTCAGATTCAGCAGCTGCCCCAAATAATCTGGCGGCAATTGTGGAGCCATTCGGCTGAGTAGTTTGGGTGAGGTTGTAACGAGGCACGCATCAAAAATGTCCGTTTGCTCGTTAACCATTAGCCGGAATCCATTTTCGGTTTGCTCAATTTGTTGAACTGGAGATTTGAGATTGAGCTGCCCGCCTAATTGTTGGACACATTCTGTTAATCTATCAACAACCGCTTGAAAACCGCCTGTAAAGTAGCCCAGCTTAAAGCTGCGCACATGCAGCCGCGCCCACAGCCACGCCATGTTCACCTGTTTGTAATAATCACCAAATTTGCCAATCAGCAGGGGTTTCCACGAAATATCGTGGATTTTCTTGCCATAGTAGCGTTTGGTCCAGGAAACGGCCGTTTCCTTCTCCAAATAGCGCCAAAACTTCGTATACCGTAAAAACACCCCCGCCACTCCAAACCGGAAAAAGTCCCACACATTGTAACCAGGAAACTTAAACCAATCGACCGGATTGCTAAACGGAAAAATATCGCCATGATGCAAAATAGAAGTACGCGGCGTCGGCCAAAACACCTTATCAGTGATACCCAGCTCATCAACAAGGTCTAAAATCGCCGAATCCGTTTCAAAAATATGATGATAAAACTTCTCCAGCGGCCACGCCCACCGTTCATCCTGGAAACCACTCGCCAGCCCCCCCGTTTCCGCTGCCGCCTCAAACAGCATCACCTCGTGCCCTGCCTTCAACAAATCATACGCCGCCGACAACCCAGCCAGCCCTGCACCCACAATCGCTATCTTCATAAAATTCACAATTCATTATTCATTATTCAAAATTCATTATTAATCAGTTTACAGCTTTCCCTTCCGCCATTTCCACCGCACGTCCAAAGTCCGACCACCCCAAGCCTTCACGCACCATATAAACCGCGCCCAGCGCCGTAATCGGCAGCCACAAAGCCGCATGAAGCACCAGCGTATACGCTGTCGCAATCGTATCCTTCACGCCATACAGCACCAGCACAGCAATGCCAGGACCATCAAACGTGCCGATATAACCTGGGGCCGACGGCATCGTTGTTGCCAGATTGACAACACCATTCATCAGCATCAATGCAAAAAAGCTCACTTCAAAATTGAAAGCGTGCATCACAAACCAATATTTTGCTGTCTCTAGCAGCCAGATGACGACAGAGCTTAAAAATAGCATCAACACATTGCGGAAGCTGCGCAGCGAAGCCACCCCAAACATAAACTTTTCAGCAATATCGAGCAATGGTTCATGCAATCGCTCTGGTAAAAATCGTTCACTGACCCATTTTGTCAAACGCAAAATGCGTTCTGGCACGGCCGCAATTACAAAAAACACGATCAGCGCCCCAAAAAAGGCAATGCTCGCCCACACCACCATTGATTGAATGGCATCACTGGGAATAGGTGCTAACGGCAGCGCGGCAAACACAAACACCAGCATCACCAATCCATCAAACACGCGCTCTACAATCACAGTTGCCAGACTGGCACTCATCGGCACACTTTCGCGGCGACGCAGCACATAAGACCGCAGCACTTCTCCCGCTCGAAACGGGTAGATGTTGTTGCCCATATAGCCAATCACCACGACAGGGAATAAGCGACGCACGGGGATATGTTTTAACGGCCGTAACATATAATCCCACCGCCACGTCCGCACCCAAACCCCCACAAAATAAACCGTCACACTCGGCACCAGCCACCAATAATTAGCCGACCGAAACTCTGCCCAGACCTGTTGTAAGTTTAGTCCCCGCAATGCCCACCAAAGAAAAACGGCGCTCACCAGAACGCCGAGCCAAAATTGCCAACGCTTCAAATCAATAATTCCTTTTATGAACCAAAATCGCTAATAAAACAAATCGCTAATTCAGGATCGTTAAAGCTTTTCAGACGATTCATTGTTTACCAATGTTATTTTTGAAACGCCATCAAAGAATAATACACGCCCATTAAGCATAATGCGCAATTGTACCATGAGTATACAATTGCAACGCATTTTCTGCGGAAACGATTCACGGGTTTTCAGTGGTCGGACCACTAAAAACCCGTGAGAAATGATGCAACAACCTGGTTGCTAGCAGTGCATCGCGTCTAAATTGATAGCTTAATCTTTATTTACTCACGTTGTCTGAAATTGATTCTTCAAAACATTGACCAATTCTTCAACACCCACAGGTTTGCTGATATAGTCATCCATACCTTCTTTCAGATATGCCTCTCGTGATCCAGTGAGTGCATCAGCAGTCATCGCCACGATTGATGGACATTCATCTCTCGGCAGTAATTTTCGTATCTGATGTGTTGCCTCAACCCCATCCATCTCCGGCATTTGCACATCCATCAAGATAAGATCGTAAGATTGCCTTTGCACCGCTTCCACAGCCTCCAGCCCATTGGCAACAACATCAGCACGATACCCCAACTTCTTTAGCATCATCAATGCTACTTTTTGATTTATCTTATTGTCTTCTGCAACCAAAATTCGTAATGGGAATTGGTTTGACAGCGTTTCATCAAACAGGACCTTTTCTGGGGGACGGGGAATGTTGGGAAGCTTTTCAACAGTTGTCGATAGAGCATTCGCTATTTCAAATTGCAAATGATTTACTTTTACAGGCTTTGTCAGGCAAACATTCAAACCCAATCCAACTGGGTCAACAAACCCCTGACCCAATGATGTCAACATGATAATTGGCAGTTCCGCCTGGGTTTTTGTTTGGCGAATGACAGCCGTGAGCTTTCCGCCATCCATTTCTGGCATTTGCATATCGAGAATCGCTAAATCACAGACATTTCCTTGCTGAAGATAGTCAAGCGCCTCCTTGCCAGCAGCAAAAGAGTGGGGCTACATATGCCAACCGTCGGTTTGCTTTTCTAAACTGAGTCGGTTGGTCTTGTTATCATCGACCATC
>QQUD01000138.1 GCA_008501785.1 Chloroflexota bacterium | reverse complement strand
CCTACTTCCTCATCCGCGCATCACCCGGATCAAACAAAGGCTGATTACCCACTCGCGCCACCGTCACCGGATACAACTCCGTCATATACTCCACAGCCAGTGTCGTCCCTTCCTTCGCATATTCAGGCGGCAAGTAAGCCATCAGCAGGAAATTACCCAAACTAGGTCCAGCTCCAGCGCTGGTGACGTAGGAAGAACGGCCGTGTTCATCCACAATCACTTTCCCATCAGCCGTCACAATTGGCTCTCGACCTTGCATAAAGCGCTGCACGCCAGATGCCGATGTATGATCATCCACCGTTAGCGTACACAAAATGGCCGCAGGCGCTTCCTGCCGTGCTTTCAGATATGCTGCTTTGCCGATAAAATCAGCTCGCTTTACCTTCGGGCGGGCCAAACCAGCCTCAACCGGATTGTATTCCGATTCCAGTTCTGCACTCATCAAGCGGTATCCTTTTTCCAGGCGGCCGGTTGTGCCGTAAACGCCGATACCCGCAGGCACAATGTCATACTTTCGACCTGCTTCCCAAAGCGTGTCCCACAACTTCAGGCCATGCTCCATTGGTGTTGAGATTTCCCAGCCCAATTCGCCTACGTAAGAGATACGCAGCGCCCAGGCAGGAACGCCACCAATGGTCAGATTTTTAGCCGTGCTGAAGGGGAAGCCCTCGTGGGAAACATCATCATCTGTTACTGATTGCAGCACGTCACGGGCGTGTGGTCCCCACAAGCCGATGGTACATAAAGCTGAAGTTTTATCCTCAAATACAACAGAGCCGTCATCTGGCAGATAGTTTTGGAACCATCTTTTATCACGCGCACCATCGCCGCCGCCAGTGACAATGCGGAAACTGTCTACGCCGGTACGCATGATTGTCAAATCTGCTTTGAAACCGCCGTTAGGAGCCAGCAGCGGGGTGTAAACGGCACGGCCAACTTTCACATCCATCTGGTTGACCGTCATACATTGGATGTAATCGAGCGCACCAGAACCAGAAATATCGAATATGGCAAAAGCAGTCAAATCCACCATAACGCCCCGGTCGCGCATTGCCAGATGTTCAGCATTGATAATTGGCGACCACCAACGAGCGTCCCACTCGTGAGGCCGTTTATTTACTTTGTCGCCGAACTCATCTAGTAACCGTTTATTTGATTCATACCATTGTGGTCGTTCCCATCCTGCCGTTTCAAAAAATACTGCTCCTAACTCTTTTTCGCGGATGTAAAATGGGCTGACGCGCATATTGCGGTTCGATTCCCACTGTTCGCGGGGATGTACGATGCCGTAGGTTTTGTTGAACCCTTCAGAGGTGCGAGCGTTGACGTGGTGGGGAGAACGGCCGTAATCATAAAACCGCGCAATATCTGACGCATGAATATCAATTTCCGACCAGCCATCCGTCATCACCTCAGCCGCCGCCTTTGCAAAACCGGGTGCTTCCTTTATCCAGATGGCCGCCACTGACCACAACCCTTTCACTTCTGTCTCACCAACGCAGGGCATCCCATCCGCCGTCAGCGAAAGCAGCCCGTTAATCGCGTGGCGAATGCCTGCACTCTCGTCACCGAGCAAATCTGGCATGAGTTCTAACGATTGTTCCAACTGCGGATCAAAATCATCTTCGGTAAAAGGTAGTTCAGTAGGCGAGAGGGCTGATTCTGCGATAGAGGGGATGTCATCGGCACGCATCAAAATCGGTCGATGTGCGTAAGAGCCGACTTCCATGTCATTGCCATTTTGCCGTTCGTACATAAACGTGTCCATGTCGCGCACGATAGGGTATTCGATTTCGGTGGAGGTTGTGCTTTCAAACAGCGAAATAGGACCCACACTAATCATCTGGTGTACGGCAGGAGTCAGCGGAATCGTTGCCCCAGCCATTGCAGCCAGTCGAGGGCTCCAGCAGCCACTGCAAATGATAACCGTTTTCGCAGTAATGTGGCCGCGAGATGTTTGCACGCCGGTAATACGGCCGTTTTCCGTTTCAATATCCAAAATCTCAGTATTGGGCATACTGGTCAACACACCCATTTTTTCTGCCTTTTCGCGCATCAACGTGCCCGCTCGCAGCGAATCCACCACGCCAACACCCGGCGTATAAAAACCACCCAGCAGAATCTCTTCATTGATGTAGGGAACCATCTCTTTGATTTGAGCTGGCGTAACCAAATGAGATTCGACACCCCACGCTTTAGATGATGCCATCCGTCGCCGGAACTCTTCCATCCGTTCCTCGGTGCGAGCCACTTCGATGCCACCACATTGGGTGAATACGCCTAACTCCTTGTACTGGCGCACGCTGTCTAGCGTCAGCATCGTCATCTCTTTGGAATGGTCAACCGTGAAAATGAAATTGGAAGCATGGCCGGTAGAGCCGCCGGGATTGGGGAACGGCCCTTTGTCCAGCAGCACCATATCGGTCCAGCCCTTCAACCCCAGATGATAAGCTAAACAATTGCCAACGATGCCAGCGCCAATGATTACAACATTCGCTTTTTCAGGTAGTGTACTCATATTTTTCCTCCTAAAACAGTTTGTAATTCCTTGTGGAAGGTGTGGATATGGTTTTTCATTAATCGAGCGGCTTCATCTGCATCTTTTGATTTAAGTGCGCCCATGATTACTCTGTGTTCCTGAATGACACCCTGCATATTGCCAATGCTTGCCAGGGAAAAGTGCCAGAGACGCAGACTTAATACATAGTTGGTTCGAAGTACGTCGCAGAGGAATGGGTTGTCGGCCGCTTCATAGATAATTTGGTGGCAAGTTTCATCAATAGCGATTAACTTTTCATTATCTGTATTCTCGTTATTGATCGGCGCGGTAGCTAATGCCGCCTCCATTTGTGACCAATGGTGGACTGTGCCACGTTGGGCGGCATGACGAGCGGCGAATGGTTCCAATACTAGACGCGCCTCAAATAATTTTTGCAAATCTGTAATGCTGATTTCGCTGACAAACATACCACGCCTGGGTGCAATCAGGATTAGTTTCTCCTGAGCCAGACGCTGTAACGCCTCGCGAATAGGGGTGCGGCTGAGATTGAGTTCTTCGCGTAGTTTGGTTTCGTTGATAACTGCGCCAGGTGCCAATTCTAGTGAGACGATTTTTTGTTTGATCGATTCGTAAGCTTGTTGACTAAGTGAAAGGTGTTTCAAATTTCACGACCCTTCTGATATATCTTAAGTATATCTTAGGTATATCTCAAGTATATCTAAGCGAGAAAATATGTCAACGCCATTAGAAAATATACTGGATACCACTCTGCTAAATGAGGAGATTTTAAGTTTTGCTGCGAAGTCTTCCTATTTCTGCCGCAATATCCTGACTTTCCCAACATCCCACAAACGTCTGATTTGCCAGATGTGCAGCGGAACCTATGTTGTCAAATGGTCAGACGATGATTGTTTTGTGTAGGTGTCTGCGTTTAATGTCAATGATTTTGTGGAGTCTAGGCGAGAAGATTTGGTGGAAACGGCCGTTCCGGAACCAGAATCTGATTCAGAATAATGCATAAATTTTTACATGATCAGTAAAAAGTTTTCGGAGAAAAATGAAACGCAGATAACGTAGATTGCGACGCAGATTTCACAGATTTAAGAGAAAAATTAAAATAAATCTTCGAAATCTGCGTTTAAGAATTTTGAAAACTTTATTCAGATTACTTAGCTACTCCCATCTTTGCTTTCAATGCCCGCACCAGGGCGCTGGCATTCGGTGCATAACCATCTGCACCCACATTGTCGCAATACTCCTGTGTCACCGGAGCGCCACCGACAAAAATGATCACATCATCGCGCAAGCCTGCATCTTTAATCGCTGCGATGGTTGGGATAAACATGGGCATCGTCGTTGTAAGAAAGGCGCTCATGCCCACAGCTTGGGGTTTATGTTCGATAATGGCATCGACAAATGCCTGCTCTTGAACGTTGACACCCAAATCGATGACGTTGAACCCTGCGCCTTCGAGCATGATGTTGCACAGGTTTTTGCCGATGTCATGGATGTCGCCCTTAACGGTTCCCATAACGAAGGTGCCGGTTGGTTTGACATCGGTTTTGGCCAGTAACGGCCGTAACACCCCCATCGCCCCCGACATCGCCTTTGCCGCCACCAGCATCTCAGGCACAAAAAACGTGCCTTCTTCAAACAACCGCCCCACTTCTTCCAAAGCCGGAATCAACGCATCAAACAAGACAACCAGTGGGTCCATTCCTAGTTCCAGACCCTCATTTGTTAATGCAATTACCGTCTCCTTCTCACCATCAATCGTTCCGTCATAAAGTTCGTCTAAGATTTCGTCGTTTCTACTCATCGCATTATCTCCATTGACGATTTTGGATTTACGATTTACGACTGCACAATCCGCTTTTCGTAAATCGTAAATCGTGAATCTAAAATTATTTTTTAGGTCTTGGTCGCCGTTTGCGCTTCGCCGGTGCTGCTTGTGCTGCAATTTGCTCAGCGGTCGGTTTTTGCAGGTGTTCCGGTTTGAGGATGTGTTCGAGGTTGAGCGGATAACGGCCGTATTCCTGCGCCGCTTCGTACATTGCCTCTGTATTTTCCGTTCGCACATCAGATCAGATATTGTGACA
>QQUD01000362.1 GCA_008501785.1 Chloroflexota bacterium | reverse complement strand
CAGATTCACTCAATTTACTCGGAGTTGCGCGTGCTGTTAACGATCTTGCTCAGCGTGCCCGTAACAAATCGCTCAATCCCAATGAAGTGCAAGGTGGCACGTTTACACTTACTAATCATGGGGTTTCTGGTAGCCTTTTTGCTACACCAATTATCAACCAGCCCCAGTGTGGCATTTTGGGCGCGGGAAAAATTGAAAAACGCGTCAAAGTAATCAACGACGCTATTGCTATTCGGACAATGGCCTATGTCAGCTTTACCTTTGACCATCGAATATTAGACGGGGCAACAGCTGATCATTTCGTGGCTTCTGTCAAAGAAATTATTGAGAATTGGTGATTGCAATAACTATTTTATTAGTTTTAAAATGCAAAAATGTTAAAAAATATGGCCTA
The DNA here is from genome assembly GCA_008501785.1 of Chloroflexota bacterium. Next base: position 4,208 of record QQUD01000362.1, on the reverse strand, counting down.
TAGGCCATATTTTTTTTAATTAATGCTTGATAGAGAATTGCATTTTCTGCTTAATGATATGCGTAAGGTTATAAAAATAGGATGATGGTACTAATTATAGTGTTTCATGCTATCATTTTAATAGCATTCTTGGTAATAAATTGCTTTTGCAGTAACCAAATCAAATAGATGAATTATAAGAAGTACGCATTGCTATTTGCATTGAATTTTGACCATTTCCCGGTCGGGCAGTTTTCGCGATAACCAAGAAATTTTGAGACAATGCAAGTTAAGGACAAATGATGCGAAATAAATTATGGCAAAAACGAATGCTTATTAGCATAGGCTGGATACTCTTACTCGCCGTTTCATCTCCTATCGCTGCCCAAGAAGATGATCCAGAAACCATTGATTACCAGCCTGTTGGCATTGAGGAAGAATTAGGAGATGTGATTCCATTCAATGTACTTGGTTTTGATTTACAAGTGTTAAATAGCACAAAGCTTGAAACAAATTACTATTTCATTATGCCAGCTCATTGGAAGCTTACTGAAGGTGCCAGTCTATCATTAGATTTTCTCACAACAATCTACAATAATGATTCCCAATTTGATAGCGTGATTGCGGGGGAATTGCAGATTTTCTTTAATGGAATTTGGTTAGATTCGTTTCCTTTGGAAACGAATGGTTCCCAAACCTTGGAGATTCCTCTACCAAATGAAGCTTTAATTCCTTTTTTCTCAAGTAACAGCACCAATTTTTTAAGAATCAAGCTCATTACAAACACTAATTGCAACAGCTCACAAAGTACGACTGTTGCAATTCAGCCCAGTTCTTTTTTCACCTTCCCCCATCAATTTGTTGCCCCTGACCTCGATTTAGAACGTCTGCCTTACCCAATTCAACAAGGATCATTTTTATCTGATGATGCTGTAATCGTTATTCCTGATTCCCCTTCACCCGGAGAGATGCAAGCTTTTATAAACACATCTGCAGGATTAGGTCGTCTTGCCAGCCAGACTAAATATGAGCTTGTGCGCGTAAGTGAATTGACAGAGGAAATGCGGAACAATAATCATCTCATCATGGTGGGGAATTCAGATAGCTTTACGGAATTTGTTGATTCATCGTTTTTGATACCATTCAATCGTTCGACTTCAGCGTCTAAAGAAACCGATCTAAATAAATTGATACACGATTCACAAAAGATTTTTCCCACAACGGATGGGCTAGACCTTGAAGAGACTGATGGTATGTTACAAATCATTCAATCTCCATGGAACCCATTAAAAGCAATCTTGTTTGTGGGTGGGAACAATGATGAAGGCACTATGAAAGCAGCAAAAGCCATTGGATATGGTATTGTGCGCACGGGTGTCGATAATACGATGGCAATTATTAATGATGTCTATTTTGAAACAAACCAGCCTTCGTCATATAAAGCCAGTCAAACATTGTCCGATCTTGGATATGAATTTAAAACATTAAATGGCCCAACACTTACAGCGGCAAATTTTTCGTTTTTTATTCCACCAGGCAAGGAAGTTCCTTCTGAAGAAACAGCCACATTTCTTTTTGTTTATAATCATTCAGCTTTATTGCAATATGATCTTTCTGGAATCAATATTAAATTGAATAATCGACCCGTTCATAGCCTCACTGTGCATGAAGCCTCGACCGCTGTTACGCAAGAACTTATTGAGCTGCCGTCGGTGTTAATTAAATCTGGACCTAATACGTTAAGAATTGAGGCTGAATTGGAACCATTTGACAAATGTTCAGATTTTCATTCAGAAGGTACATGGCTCAACATTTTTCCAGAATCATCGATATATATCCCTTTGGAAACCAAGTCTGTAGCTGAATTACCTGTTCCTATGCTTAATCAATTTCCACAGCCATTGGTTTTTGACACGATGCTTAGTACAACGACCTTTGTTTTGCCGAAAGATAATTCAGTTGCATGGTATTCAGCATTTCAATTTGCCTTCGAGCTGGGTGGAAGGGTTAGAAGTAGTTTGATAAATCTTGAATCAGTTTATGCTGAAGATGTGACGGAAACGATGCGTGCGGAGAACAACCTAGTTCTTATAGGTCTACCATCAGAGCTGCCATTTTTGGAAGAATTAGCTTCTTATTTGCCGATACCAATTTCTCGTGATACGAATCGTTTTGAACATGATAGATTGCCAATTGACTATGAAATTCCACCAGAGGTAAGTTTAGGATACCTCAACATAATAAACTCTCCCTGGCATGAAAACTTCATCATTTTATCAATCCTGGGTGATTCGGAAGATGGGTTGGTTGAGGCAACTCGAACATTGTTGCAATCTTCTCACAATTTAAACGGAGATTTTGTTGTCACAGAAAAAGATCAACGGTTTACTACAATGACGCCTTTGTTAGAGAGTGAAGATGCAACAGATGATGAACTGGTTGACAATTCTGAGGGGGTTGAGGCAGAGGCAGTAAGTGAAGAACTGGAAGTTCTGGAGTCAGAAGAGGGCGAAGAAGAAGGTATCGTAGTGGATGATGAATTGAGTAGTGAGGAAGATGTAGAGACTACTGTGCAGATTGAGAGTGATGAGGAATCTGGTGCGGAAACGGCCGTTTCTCCCACACCCTCATCAAACAATAATAATGTACCCAGTACAGTTCAAAGACAAGGCACAACACTACCAATTGTAGTACTTGCGGTTTGCATGCTTGCATTGCTCGGAGTCGGTGTGCGCGTTTTATTGATGCGTCGTAAAGCATAAAGATTGAAATGGAATGTTGAAAAAAGCCCCTTCAAAAGGGGCTTTTTTTTCTAGTACCTTATTTTTGCGCAAATAGAGACCGTTTCTATTCGAAAATCGAGCCAAAATGGCCCGAGCAGTACTTTTCCAAACAAATAATCAGCTCATCAGCATACGGATGCGAAGCCAGCAATTGAATTCGTTTGAGTTGTCCTGAGCGGAAATAGAGTCGCCCCGACACAGCTAACAAATCACGGACAATGCGTTTAAGCCCCCACTCAGCAAAGCGCGAATCGGCCAAAGCCCTGCTATGAAAATCGCCCAGGAGATTGTGAGCCAGGTCAGTGAGCAGAATCAACGCTTTTTGCGCAACAAAGCCACGCTTACGACGTGCCGACAGATGCAAACCGCTCTTATCAGCGCGAAATTGTTCAATTTCAGCGCCGCCTCTCTGGTCGTACCGGTCCATAAGCGTCCTTTTAGAAGGAAAGGACAAGGTGGTGACATAGTAGCTGTGCTTCAATTTGCCCTTGTGCAGACGTCGTTTGACCAAAACCTGGACAGGTCGACCGAGGTCAAAAGGTGGGTCAACCCAGCCCAACCAGCTTTGGTCATCGTAGATATCCCAACGCGAAACATGGGCCGCCAGCGCTTTGGCACGCTTGCCGGAGAAGCCTTTTCCCAGCACCTGATAGCCTCTAGCCAACAGCCAACGCAGGTTTTCGTCGGTGCCTGAACCGCCATCAAGCCGATAAAGTGTCCGTTTTCGCGCCTCTGGTGCTAACTCAAATGAACTTTCGACAGCTAAGACGGCTTGTTGCAAACATTGCATCGTCAATTGATTGCCTGGAAACAGGTCAGACCATAGGGTTTCGTGATAAGAAACGGCATTTATCCGGGCCAATTGGCGCACAATCTTGTTTTTTATCGCTGGCGAACCCTTTTCGGCCACCTTCGGCCTGTTGACCACAGGGTAAAGCCGATAAATCGAAGTCCAATTCCAAAAAGCCACGCTAATCATGATGGCGGGTTTGGCTGCAACGATCGCTAATTTGGCGAACAGCGGTCTCCAACTGGCCGAGATTCATTTGAGTTAGCTCATCTAGCCCCCGGGATAGGGTCGATTGGTCAGCAAAGCGCGAGATTCGTTTGACTTGTGCTAATTTTCGCTCTGGGCGAAGTTTCGTATTGACCACAGAAATGTACTCGCAACCGGCCAAAATGCTCACAAGCGTCTGTTCGAGCTTCTCAGCCAGCGTAAAATCGCCTGTTTTGGCTGCTGATGTAACTGATTGTAAAGGTTCAAGGGCTTTTTCGGCTTCATAATAAGCCATCAAAGCTGCTAAAGATGCATAATGGGTATTAGTCAATTCCTTGGTCAGGCCAAGTTGTAATTTCATGATTCCATTCTCCTAACGACCTAAGTCAAATGAACTTCTTGAGAATGGTGACACAATAACCGAAAATGACCTAATCAGAGCTAAAAAT
>QQUD01000234.1 GCA_008501785.1 Chloroflexota bacterium | reverse complement strand
GTAGTCGTTCGGCTCCCAGGGTCCGTTAGGGCCATCGTTAAAGAGACAGTATGCCCGCAGCCGGTAATGGCCACGGTCACTAAAGTAGAAGTACCAAGGTTCAACAATATGCTGGCGAGGGATGGCATCCTCATGACGACTGGAAAGGTAATCAAATGCAAGCTGTTGTTTGCGGTTGTGGGCGTTTAATACGGTTTCCCATGTATCGGGCGCGATCTCGTCACTGTCGCGCAGTCGCAGTTCAATATCAGGCAGTTTGCCAGCTGCTTTTTGGTAAAGTCGCTGGCGGTCTTGGGGCAGCCAGCTGGTGAGCCTGTTGATTAGCTGCTGGACCTGTGCTGCATGGGGGCTGTCTGGTTGGAAGGTGTCGGCAAGAAATGCGAGTGTTTGGATGTCGGTGTCGGGTAGGTTGAGAAACGGCCGTTCCCACCAATCAATGATGTAGCCTTTTTCACTGCTGCTGTAACAGATTTTGATGCCAAAGTTTTCGACGAGACGTCGTTTGTCTTCTTCAAATTGGCGATTGATGGCTTTCGGTGTTTTATTTTGGATGGATTCACTATCTACCCATTGCGAAACAAAATCGAGCAGCTGCTGCTTCGTAGCTGGGCTTTGCTGTAAACGAAGTAAGATAGCGAGGCAGCGACGTGCTGCTAACCAGCTACTCTCGGGATTCCCACGTTTTTTTGATTGTTTCATTTTGAGCTGATACGCAAGGCACCTGTTTGCGTTTTTCCTCCTCCCAATGAATGTTTAGTTGTCTGGCTAGACAGAATTGTATGCATTGGGGCGTATCATGGCAAGCATTTAGAGTTTGTTGGGTGTTTTGTCACTATTTCTAGTGCTGGCGTATAGGTGGGGGTGAGATTAGTAGGTATTTGTGGTGTCTGCCAGTGCCAGTCGAGTTCGTTGCAGTTACGGCCGTTTCTATTATTTATTCAAGCCCACGAACCAAATCGGGGAGGGTAACGGCCGTTCCATTGTGCTGGGTCAAACTCTCTACAGCCGCGTCTGTAAATCCAGAACGAGAGAAGAAGGCGTAATAGATTTGCCAGGTTTCAGAGTTATCACCTAAATCGTGCAGAAGACGGGGTGTTTTACGCTCGATGAGTTCTCGTACTACCTGTCGATTAGCTGGTTAATGCCCCCATTTGCACTCGCCAATTAAAAACCAGCGTGTTTGCCAATTGAGTGCCACGACATCAACCTGTACCCGGCGACTCCAATGTGAGCCAACGCTTTCAGGAACAAAGTGTTTGTGGTCCAATCACCAGAAGGCAAGTCGGGCGTGGAGGCGGATGACGGGGCAGATGCTGACCTGATCCCCAAAATAACCAGATTATTTTCTTTATTCCGCTCTGCAATTTCTGGCAGCTTTTTGAAACGCAAACGGGAGAGGTTGCAAAAAATCACGACCTCTCCCACTATTATTATCGAACAATCATCGGTACGAACAACTGGTGCATCTCTTTTTCCCCTTCGAACAGCTCGATAGTCATTTCATAGAGCTGATCAATGACAATTTCATCGGTTGGGAAAATTTCCAGATAGTAACTGCGACCTTGATAAGCCGGAGCATTTGCCATCATCATCGCTGACTGACCCGCTTGAACGGGTGGCCGGTAAAAGTAGTCAGCACGCGGGCGAAATGAAAGGGTACTGTGACGCCCAGGGTCAGCTTTGCCCACCACATTCCCTTCACTGTCTACAATCCTGGCCTGAGCCGCAAACGGTAGGGTTATCTGTACCGATGTTTCTGTGTCACCGGGCAGCCAATTCGGACAGCCGTCAGCAATGCAGGGGAAGATGGGCAGTCGTGTCGGTGCTTCCCTGTCTAAAAAGCTGATATACCCCTCAGCCGGGAGTTCCGGGGGTGTGAACAGGCTTGCTTCGTCATCATCACAAACCAGACCTAATCCATTGTTGTTGAAATCGATATCGAACGGATCGCTGTTGATGGGGCAGCTGTCTTCGTCGTTGAAACGGCCGTCATTGTCCCAATCATCATCACATACATCACCAATCCCGTCTCGATCTGGCAAATCTCGCTGATCCGGATTCCGCTCTACGACACAATTGTCGCAAACATCCCCCACACCATCCCCGTCACTGTCCTTTTGGTTGGGATTATACCGATACCGGCAGTTGTCCGCCTTGTTTTTTATCCCGTCCGCGTCAATATCCCCATCACATACATCTCCCTTGCCATCCTTATCCGTGTCAATCTGATTGGTGTTGGCAGCAGCACGACAGTTGTCATCGGGATTCACGATACCATCTCCATCATCATCGTCGCAATAGTCGCCAATGCCATCATTGTCATCATCTGCCTGCCAGATGTTATAGGTGTTACGGCAGTTATCATTGTCGTTCAAGTGCCCATCTCCGTCCAGGTCCAGGTCACATAAATCGCCCAGATCATCTCCGTCCAGGTCGCGCTGTGCGATGTTGGGATACGCAGGACAGTTATCGCGACCGTCTGGAATGCGGTCCCCGTCAAAATCAGTTGTGACATCATCCTCAATACCGTTGCAGTCTCGGTCCGGCGTACCCAACCCCACAGCGGCAAACCCATTCAGCACAACACACACATCTTGCGCAGTAAACGCCTCCAGGCCAGCAGGCGTACCATGACTCACATAACGACGCGCCTGGGCAACCGTGGCATTGCGAGCTTCCATAAAGCTGGCACTGGTCGAAAGGCGGCGGGTCAGCACATCATAGTAGAGCCGCTGCGCTTTAGGCCACCCAATGCCATTTATTCGAGTGGGCGGGCCGCCAGCAATTGAAACGGTGTCTCCATTGGTAATCAAGTAAGCGGCGTAGTTGGTGATGCCGTTGTTGATATGAACACCGCCATTATCCAAACCGGTACTGACGTAATTGTTCATATGATTAGGATCATTCCAACAGCGGGGACCAGGTGGTGAATTGTTACAATCGGGACCACTGGTGTACGCTGGTGGATTGCTCATTGAGCGCAAGACAGGGTCAACCCCTGGAGGGGCCGGTAAGTTTTCACCAATTGTCCAGTTGAGATCGATCATCGCGGCAAAAAAGTCTGCATAGCTTTCATTTAGTGCGCCAGATTGATTACTGTATCCCAAAGCATCTTCATGATTGGCAATGCCATGTGTAAATTCGTGTGCCAAGATGTCTAGCGTCACCCAGCCACTGCGAAAGCGCATATGATCACAACCACTCACATAAGATGCATTATTAGAAGACCTAGCCCCCACATCGACCATGACTTCAACCTGAGCATCGTCATTGTCCCATGAGCGACGGCCGAATGTATCATAAAAGTAATGGTAGACTGTATGGGTGAAGTCATATGCATTTTGTCCATCCAAATCAGGATCATTCGCGCTGTTGTAGCCGGTTGGGCCATTCTCATTGAACCATTCGTCATCTGCTGTTGTGTTATTCCAACAATAATCAATTCGGCCCAAAAAGGTGTTATATACAGCTGTGTTGCTAAAGTTGGCCCATTCGATGTCAAATTCTTCTCCAGGACGGTCTGCCTCGGCATGTAATTCGATAATTTGCAGAATGTCTCCGTGAATAGCATCGAGAAATACGAACCAGGTGGTATCGGTTCCCGTTTCAGTGGAGACACCCATCACACGCACCTGCCAGGCCAGGTAAGTTGTGTCGTTGTCACCGCCGATGATGCTTTCGTTGAAGAAGAACAGTTTGGGTTCGCCGGAGGCGACTGCGTTTAGTGAAGGAACGGCCGTTACCGCCACCCCCTTTGCATCATGACCACTCAACCGTGGCGAACTGTCCGGCACATCTCCGGTGAGATAGCTGCCATTGGTTCCCGTGACATGTCCATTTTCAATATGCACACCCAAGTCTGCACCATACACCGGAATCCCGTACACATGCTGCCCCATAAATACGTGAAACATGGGATTAATAATGCCTGCCTCATCCGGGCTGCGCTGCAAAAAGAACTGAAATGGTGAATTGGCGAGCTGGTATAGATCGGCGTATTCGTTGAGGAAGGAAACGGCCGTTGCCACCGGATCATCAGCCAACGCAGCCGGAACCGGCACTTCCATCTCCACAGAGCGCAGCTTGCCATCTTCAACATAAATGTCTACCGGAACCAAAGACGCTTGTTCCAGCCGTTGCAGTGCGGCCATCTGCGGATCGTTGTCCGTTGCGCATGTCGGTGAGGCCAGCTCAACCCATGCCCACGTGCGTGGTTGATCAAAAAATTGACTGCCAGGCCAACCATAATCATTCCCCTGTCTGGCAACCCATTGATGATAAACGGCCAGTCCAAACGGCTCCCCACATGATTGACCCAAATACGTGGTTGGAATGGCATATTCAGCCATGTCTCGATCTCCGGTCACTGTGGCCGCCGTCCATCCGGGCAAGTCAACCGTTGCGTAACCGTTATACACGCCGGTTCCCTGCTTACTGATCACGCTGCCGTTTTTGATGCCCGCCCGCAGCGAATAATCATCTGCCTGGGCAATGGCTTCACCCGCCCCATTCGTGTCCAGATACACGCTGACAAACCGGTCTGCGTGGGTTCCGGCACCGCCATCAAAACAAACATACAAATATTGGGCGTCGTGCTGAAAACG
>QQUD01000747.1 GCA_008501785.1 Chloroflexota bacterium | reverse complement strand
CGCCATGCTCAACACAGCCAGCAGTGTGCGGGTTTTGTTTTGCCATAGATCAAACCAGACTTTGTGCCAGAGTACGTTCATGATTGGGAGGTGGTGAGTGGTGAGTGGTGAGAGGTGAGTGAATTGGGGTTGTGGTTGATCGTCGCTCTTAAGTCGTCTGTTTGAGAGAGTTCGTCGCGGACGATGATGCCATCGCGGATTTCTAGGAGGCGCTGGGCTTGTCGGGCGAGTGGTTCGTTGTGCGTGACCATGATCAGCGTTTTGCCTTGACTCACCAGCTGACGAAACAGTGTAAATAAATCTGCCGATGTGCGTGAGTCCAGGTTTCCGGTGGGTTCGTCGGCCACAATCAGCGGTGGATCGTTTGCTAATGCCCGGGCAATCGCGGCACGCTGCTGCTGTCCGCCAGACACGGTGTTTGGCAGCTTTTTGGCTTGGTCCGCCAAGCCAACCATTTCTAGCAGATGCAGCGCTCGTTCGCGGCGCTGTCTGCGAGATAGATTCTTGAGCAAGTCCATCGGCAGCATCACATTTTGCAGCAAGGAGAGTGCTGGCAACAGTTGGAAAAACTGGAAGACAATGCCTAAATCAGATCCGCGCCATTCGGCCAGCTGGTTTTCGCTCATATTGTTGAGAAGACGGCCGTTTACCACCACCTCACCCGCCGTCGGATGATCAATGCCCGTTATCATGTTCAGCAGCGTCGATTTGCCATTGCCCGATTCCCCCACAATCGACACAAACTCTCCGGGCACAATGTCCAGGCTGATGCCGTGCAATACCGGGAATTCTTCCCCGCCGACCTCATATGATTTTGTTATATCCGTTAACTTAATGATTGGTTCCATAAAAAAATTCGCCGTGGTATCCAAATAAAACCGCTTGCGGAATTTCAGCACGCGCTATCTCGACAAACGTTTTGGCATCAAGCACCAGCAAAAAGGAATTTCCTTTTGCGGCGTCAAGAACGACAGATAGTACCACACCGTCATCCTCACTGGATCGATCTGGTGCGCCGACAAAAATCGGTTCACCCGGGTACGTATCTGCTTCGTACCAGGTTTTGGTTACGCCGGTTTTGACGTTGATTTTAATGAGTTGATTGTAAAAACCCTGCCGTTGCTGGCGATTAATGCTGCATGCATACACATGCTGGTAATTTGGATTGGTGTGAAAACGGCCGTAATCATATCGGGCCAACTCCACACATTCATCTGTAATTGTTTCGTAGCGTACCATTTTAGCACCTGTTAATGGTAAACGATACCGGCGTATTGTACCAAATGGAATCTTAATTGACGTTTCTGCCAGCCGATTCAAATAAAACGCTTCGATTATGCTGGCATCTTCGTAAGCATTGATGTCAACAATTAGCTCATTTCCCAGCTCAAACGCATTGATATGATGAAAAGCAAAAAAGGGATCAGCCTCAAAACGAGCAACTAATTCACCAGTAAAGCGATTCATCACATAAAATGGCGTGCCTCGTTTGGGTTTCCAGCGAAAGTTTTCGATAAACGGCCGTATCCAAAGCAGCAAATTCAGCGGATTTACCACAAAGGGAAACTCGGTCAAAATCACATAGTTCTGGCTCATGCCGAAGCTGTGCATGTAGGCTGGCTGATGCGTGGGCACCTGTCCAATCATCTTTGCATTTGCCTTGGCGTCGATGCCGTACAGCCGGTATTGGCTAATGCGATTGTAACGTGTGACCATGTTGTAAGTTGTGTCATCGTCAAAATGAGGATGAACGGTCGTCATTTGCCCGACCGGATTGTCTTCATATTGAAAAACACCGGCCATTTCCAACGTGTCTAGGTCGAAAGAAACTTGGATGGGTGTTTCGCCCAGCGCCATGAATTGATTGGCAATACGGGCAATGCTTACTTTGGCGTTGTCGGTGGTTTTTGGGGAGAAAACGGCCGTAATTCGCTCAAACAATGACCGGCATGGATCAGTGGCAAATTCGTTGTAGGCAATACGGCCGTTTTCCTGCGCCGCCTGATACGCCTTGCCCCTGATAAATTTGTTGGCATAAGAAACCCGACCTGTGGCGAACGAAAATTTATGCAGCATCGCCAGCCCGTCAAACCAGTGCCGGTAACGCTGCCCACCCACGCGAAACGTACCGGGACCATTTCTGACGAGGGTTCCGGTTAACCAGGTGGGCATATTGCCCTGCACCGGCAGGCTGTCAATCGTCAGCTCTCGCTCAGATTCCCCAAACCCCAGTTCAAACGGCCTGTTACTCATAGGCTCTCACTCCTTCAATCAACTCATTTTGCGTTGGGTCAATCAACTCCGCCGCAATCTTGCCAGACGAAAGCACGGCGGGTACACCGGCACCTGGATGGGTACCGGCTCCCACAAAATAAAGGTTGTCAAACTCTTCCGAACGATTATGCGGCCGCATCCAGGCTAACTGCAGCAGCGATGGTTTTACCGAAAACGCGGCCCCCTGGTAGCTGTTCAGCGTGTTTTGGAAATGGAGCGGGTCGATATAATGCTCGGCAATGATGTTCTGCTGCAAATCTGGCAGGTAATTGTCTTCCAAAAACTGCATGATGCGATCCCGATACGGTTTTGCCATTTGGGTCCAGTCAACATCACTCTCCAGATGAGGCACCAATGACAATACGTAAAAAGATTCACACCCTGGCGGCGCAATCGATTCATCGGTTATTGTGGGCATGTGCAAATAAAGAGATAAATCCTCTGTCAGCTTTTTCTCTTTGAAAATGTCGCGCAGCAAGGCTTTGTACCGTTTGCCGAGAATAATATTATGATGATGAAATTTGCTGTCCAGATAACGCCGTTTTGTGCCAAAATAAATCACAAACAGAGAATTGCTGTAATCCATGCGTTCGATACGGCGGTTGGTGTATTTCTGGCGAAACTGCTCTGGAATGAGATGCCGGTAAGTGAAGGCCACATCTCCGTTGCACACCACGATGTCGGCTGAGTGAAAACGGCCGTTTTGCAACCGCACCCCTGTCACCCGCCTATCTTTCACCACAATTTCGGCCACTTCCGTATTTAATTCGATTTTGCCACCCAATTCAGTGAATAAACGGCCGATTCCATCCACAATCGCACCAGTACCCCCTCTCGCATAATGAACCCCCCAATTCTTCTCAAACTGAGCCACCAGCGTGTAAATGGACGGCGTGTCGAACGGATTCCCCCCTACTAACAGCGGATGAAACGAAAAAACCCGCCGCAAAAAATCATCCTTGATAAATCGAGACACAAAACCGTATGTTCCCTGAAACCCTTGCAGCCGAATCATGTCTGGCATGATTTTTAACATATCCTGAAAACGTAAAAATGGCGTGTCGGTAAGAGAATGAAATGTATCAAAAATCTGACGGATATGAGCCGACAATTCCCGATACCCCAGCACATCAGCCGGTTGATGCCGCCGAATTTCCTCCAACATATCTTCAAGATGATGCATATAGTCAAAATGATGCCCCTCATGATCAAAGATGCGGTAAAACGGATTGAGTGGCAGCAGCTCAAAATAATCTTCGCGGCGGCGACCAGCAGCTTCAAAAATTTCATCAAAAATATAGGGTGCGGTGATAACTGTCGGACCGCCATCAAATTTAAAACCGTTCATCTCATATTGGTAGGCACGTCCTCCTAATTTGTCACGCTTGTCGTAAAGCGTCACGTCATGTCCCTTGGCAGCTAATCGAACAGCAGCCCCCAATCCACCAAAACCGCTTCCAATCACAATTATTTTTTTATTCATCTTTTCCACTTTCTCTCTATGCCCGTGTCCGCCACCATAGGCCGGGTACACGGCGCAATTTTTCCCAATTTGGCACATATGCCCTTTGGCTAAACAAATCGTAATCATTGGCTTCGATGCAACTAAGAATGCCCCGGTAAAAGTCAGCTGCGGCAGCAATGGCTAAACGGCCGTCTTTATTCAACAGTGAAATGCCTGGCCACGCCTCATCATACAGCCGCCGTGTGCGCTCGATTTGAAATTTTATGAACGCCCGCCATTTTTCTGTGACCTGCCCCCGCGCAATATCTGCTTCGCTTAAATCAAATGCATCCAATTCTGCCAATGGCAGATAAAAACGCCCTCGCTGCCAATCTTCACCAACGTCTCGCAAAATATTGGTAAGCTGCAGCGCGACCCCGAGACGAATGGCGTAGGGAATGGCCGATTCACTCTTAAAACCAATAATATGCATGCTCATCAATCCCACAGTGGAGGCGACGCCATAACAATATTCCGCTAACTCATTAAACGTCTGGTAGCGCGTTTGTTGCAAATCACGCGTCACACCATCAATCAACTGGCGCGCATATAAGTCAGGAATCTGAAATTGGGTACACGTATTTGCCCAGGCAAGCGACAATGGATCATTTTCGGGGGGATGGTGAGAAAAAACACGCTTCTTCCAATCTTGTAAACGAATATATTTATCTTTCTTATGGGTATCATCCACAATATCATCTGTGGTGCGACAAAAAGCATACAAGGCTCTTACAGCGCGTTTCTTTTCCTTTGGTAACAATGCAGATGCCGTATAAAAAGATTTACTGTGAATAAGCGTTACTCGCTGGCAGTAACGAGAAGCCCAATCC
>QQUD01000189.1 GCA_008501785.1 Chloroflexota bacterium | reverse complement strand
CGAAGACAGTTACGCCGCTGCCTCATCCCAAATGCTGCACGACCTAGCCCTTGGCGACAAACAACTCCAACTCTACGACGGAGCCGGACACGGCACAACCATGTTCAGCAACGAACCTGGATTAACTGATTTACTGCTTGATTGGTTAATAAATTATATTGAAAAATAAGACTTCCAACCCAAAACGACTGGTTAAACAAAGGTGCGCGGCTTAGGTTTTGTTAACAAACCGTTTACATCGGTTTCGTTGACACCTCATCTAAATATTGTTACAAAGGAACTATGGGACACAAAATTCTTGTTGTTGAAGATGATAATACACTCCAGGAAATGCTGGAGTATAATTTGGCGCGTCAAGGGTATGATGTCATTACGACAGATAACGGCCGTACCGCAGTCGAATTAGCCCGCAGCCAAAACCCAAGCTTAATTTTACTCGATGTGATGCTGCCCGGTATCGATGGATTTGAAGTTTGCCGCATTCTGCGCAAAGAACTCTCCGTTCCCATTCTCATGCTAACCGCCAAAGCCGAAGAAGTAGACAAAGTGGTTGGATTAGAAATGGGTGCAGATGATTATCTGACCAAACCGTTCAGCATGAGAGAGCTATTGGCTAGAGTCAAAGCCATGTTGCGCCGGGTCAAATTGATTCGTGAAGAGTTAGCCATAGAACAAACATTTGCCGATGGACAAAACAAACCAACCACCCCCAATGTTTACACGTATGGCAATTTAGAAATTGACACAAATCGCCGGGAAGTGCGGATAGATAAACAACCCATTCGCCTCAAGCCTAAAGAATTTGACTTGATTCTATTTTTGGCACGGCATCAAGGCATTGCCCTCTCACGCGATTTAATTCTAGAACGCGTATGGGGATGGACCTACGATGGCAATAGTCGCACAGTTGATGTTCATGTGCGCTGGCTGCGAGAAAAAATTGAAGAAGACCCCGGTCAAGCCAAACGAATATTAACCGTCAGAGGAATTGGCTATCGGTTTGACGGTTAATAGACAAACAGAATGTTGGTGATACGTGATAATTCAACAACATTTAATCGATTGAAAACGTTATGTTTCCTAGAATTCGCTGGCGCGTAGCCATTGCCTTTATCTTATTGGACGTTACGGCCATTGTCACGGTAAGCATCTATTTGAGTCGCCCTTCATGTATGCGAAATAGTGCCTGCCTTCAGCAAGGCATTTTTTTTGCCTCTGTGTTTTTTATACTTGCCACAATAGCCGTTGGTCATTTTGTGGCAGAACGAACCGCACGCCCCTTGCGTCAGTTAACTCAAGTCATTCGCCGTATTTCTGCAGGTGAACGGCATGCCCATATTTTGCCACTCACAAAAGATGAAGTGAGCGACCTTATTCGCGCCTTTAACAAAATGACCGAGAAATTCAATAATTCATTTGACCATCTCTCGGAAGAGTACCAACAATTAGCAACCACCGTGCAATACATGGCCGATGGTGTCCTGATTACAGATGAGTTCAGCTACGTCCAACTCATCAATCCCGCCGCGATGCGTATGTTAGAAACGAATGAAGCAGATGCTCTTGAACGGTCATTTGCCGAAGTCGTGCGCCATCATCAATTAATTGAGATTTGGCAGCGTTGTCACCAAACTGGCGAAGAACAGGTAGAAACTGTTGAAATTGGGGGCAGTTTATTTTTACAAATCTTTGTCACCCCCTTTCCCGATCATCAAATGCACGCCTACATGGTCATGATTCAAGATTTAACGCCCATTCATCGCCTGCAAACGGTGCGCCGAGATTTTGTGAGCAATATCTCTCATGAATTACGCACGCCTTTAGCCTCTTTACGGGCAGTTGTTGAAACTTTGCAAGATGGCGCAGTGGATGATCCGCCAGTCGCAAGTCGATTTTTGGGCAGGGCAGAACATGAGGTGGATGTGCTATCGCAAATGGTGGAGGAACTGCTTGAACTTTCCCGTATTGAATCGGGACAAGTACCTCTGAAACTGCAAACGACACCCATTTCTGAATTAATTTTAATTCCGGTAGAGCGTTTACGTGAACAGGCTCACCGCAATGAAGTCAGCATTATTCTAGATTTACCAGCAGGCTTGCCACTGGTATTGGCCGATGCAGGACGTGTGCAGCAAGTTGTTACAAACCTGCTGCATAATGCGATTAAATTTACTAGCACAGGTGGGCGTATCACAATTCGTGCCTATACAAAAGACGGCCGTTTCCCCGGCGAAGTTGTCATTGCCATCAAAGACAACGGAAGCGGCATTGCCCCTGAAGACATTCCGCGCATTTTTGAACGTTTTTACAAATCTGACCAGGCACGTACCCGCAGCCGAGGTGGCACTGGTTTGGGGTTGGCCATTTCTCGGCATATTGTGCAGTCGCATAACGGCCGTCTTTGGGTCAAATCCAAAGAAAAAAAAGGCAGCACATTCTACTTCACCCTCCATACCGTCGATTCACTAGTCGCCCAAAACCTACAAGCCACTTCACCTGAATAATCCTCCACTCTTCCCAAAACCATCCGTATTCCCCCAATCCGTATCACTTTCCCCACCAGAAAATAAAGAAATTGTAAATGGTGAATGAAAAGAAGACTCGCAGTAGCAAGGCGTTTCTTTATATTCACCATTCACCATTCACCATTTACAATTCACCATTGGCCCACCCCCATTTATGTCAACATTTAACATTATATTTACCAAACCATAGCCAAACGTTAACTGGATAGATCATAAATGTTAAATCCCCAGAGGTAAACTCACAAGCGACATAATTCAAAAAAGGCATGAGGCGCTGCAAACAACTTTAACAGCGCCATCTTCTTTGCCAAAACCAACATTCTTTTAGGAGAAGAAAGATGCGTTTAAAAATATTCGCTGCATTGGCAGCCGCTGCTCTCATTTTGGCAGCTTGCGGTGGAGCCGCAGAACCCGAAGTAATCACAGAAACAGTTGAAATTGAAGTAACCCGTGTTGTTACCGAAACGGAGACAGAAACCGTAACTGAAACAGTTACCGAAGCCGTTGTCGAAACCGAAACGGTTGTGGAAACAGTTGAAGTTTTCGCTTTACCAGAAGTTAGCCCGTTGGACGTAACTGGCGACATCGTAACCGCTGGCTCTTCCACAGTGTTCCCGCTCTCCGAACGGATGGCAGAACGCTTCGTTGACGAAGGCTACGCAGGCAACATCACCATCGACAGCATCGGCTCTGGCGCAGGCTTCGAGCGATTCTGTGTTGCTGGTGAAAGTGACATCTCCAACGCTTCCCGTCAAATTAAAGACAGTGAAGTTGAATCTTGCCAATCCATCGGCCGCGACCCCATCGAATTCCGCGTAGGAACCGACGCACTCGCCGTAACCGTTAGCGCTGCAAACGACTTCGTCACCGACTTGTCCCTAGAACAACTAGCAGCAGTCTTCTCAGGTGCAAAAACCTGGGCAGACGTAGACGCAAGCTGGCCAGCAGAACCCATCCAACGCTTCATCCCCGGTACCGACTCCGGTACATTCGACTTCTTTGTAGAAGAAGTATTTGACGAAGACGAAGCACCCATCCTGGCAGCAAGCAATTTGCAGCTCTCTGAAGACGACAACGTATTGGTTCAAGGTATCACCGGCAGCCCATACGCAATTGGTTTCTTCGGCTACGCTTACTACCAAGAAAATGCAGATGCCCTCAATATCCTGAACATCGAAGGCGTTGAGCCAAATGGCCAAAGCGTTGACGACGGTTCTTATCCGTTGGCTCGCCCGCTGTTCATCTACAGCACAGGCACCATCATGCAGGCTAAACCACAAGTTGCTGACTTCATCAACTTCTACCTCACTTACGTGAACGAGGAAGTCATTGATGTTGGTTACTTCCCAGCTAGTACAGATGCTTTGAATCTGGCCCAGCTAGGATGGCTGAACGCTAATAACTAATTTTCCATGACTTTTCAGATTTGTCTGGTTTCAAGCTGCTGCAATTAGCAAACCCTGACAGGTCATGATACGGAAACAGGAAGATACCTGACAGGTAAAACAGTTTTTTGAGCCTGTCAGGTTTTTCCATATCTAGGGAAGAATCTTTCACACATCATTTTTGTTAGAAACTGCCATTGGGCCGACAACATTTGGACTATTTTTATTGTCATATTGAGAGCAAAGATTGGTCCAATCTCAGAGATTGGACCAATCTAGCAGAAAGATGTGCGGAAGAAGGAGACAATTGATGGCTACACAAAACCCCGCCACGCCTTTGGTGCAAACAAACACTGAAGCACGCGAGTTAACAAAAAAACCGCGAATTGGTGAAAGCATCATTCAGGGATTTTTATTCCTGTGCGGCGCAATTTCGATTTTAACGACTGTTGGAATCGTTTATGAATTGGGTAAAGAAGCGCTGCTTTTCTTTACAACCCCTGAAGTAACCCTCTATGAGTTTTTCACGGGAACCAATTGGCAGCCAGCTATTTTGGAGTTTGGTATTTGGCCTTTGATTTTGGCAACCATTTTTACGAGTTTGATTGCCATGTTGGTGGCGCTGCCGGTGGGTTTGGCAAAGGCCGTTTACCTCAGCGAATATGCATCAGACCGCGCCCGCAATATCTTAAAACCACTCTTGGA
>QQUD01000496.1 GCA_008501785.1 Chloroflexota bacterium | reverse complement strand
AGATGCACGACCTGGGCTTTTTGGCGCGGGTGAAGGATGTGGATGGCGAAAAGAAGCGTGGCTTTGACATTTATGTGGGCGGCGGTTTGGGAACTGTGCCGCATCAGGCCAAAGTGCTGGCTGAGTTTGTGCCGGAAGAGGAGATTTTGCCAATTTCTCAGGCGGTGGCGCGGGTGTTTGCGCGGTTGGGTGAGAAGCAAAATAGAAATCGGGCGCGGCTTAAGTTTTTGATTGCGAAGCTGGGCATTGATGAGTTTCGACGGTTGGTGGCAGAGGAACGGGCCATTTTGCCGCATGATGATCGGTGGGCTGGGTATGTGGATGATTATTTGCCGAATTATGAGGAGGTGGCGCTGAAAACGGCCGTTTCCCTCAACGGCATCTCCCTCCCTGAAGGCTACGCCGACTGGTTCAAAACCAACGTCTACCAGCAGCGACAGGACGGCTACTTTGTAGTGACAGTAAATCTGCCATTAGGTGATTTAACATCCACCCAGGCATTTCAGTTAGCCGATATTGCCAGCAAATACGTGGGTGACAATTTGCGCACGACAGTCGAGCAAAATATCGTGTTGCGCTGGGTGTCCGAAGCTGATTTGCCCAATGTTTACAACGAATTGAAGGGGGTTGGTTTAGGTGATGGCGGCGCTGGCACGATTGTAGACATCACCTCTTGTCCTGGGACCGATACGTGTAAATTGGGTATTGCGGCGTCGCGTGGGTTGGCTGGAGAACTGCGTACCCGGCTGGCGGCTCGCAGCGCGACAATGCCAGACGCGATTAAAGATTTGAAGATCAAGATTAGCGGCTGTTTTAACTCGTGTGGGCAGCATCACGTGGCCGATATTGGCTTTTTTGGCAACAGTCGCCGCCGCAATAATCGTACTGTGCCGCATTTCCAGGTGGTGTTGGGTGGCAAGTGGCGTGAGAATGCAGGCAGCTTTGGGCTGGCGATGGGCGTTGTGCCGTCTAAAAAAGTGCCGGATGTGCTTGACGCGATTACTGAACGGTATGTGGCCGAGCGGGAGCGAGGCGAAAACTTTCAGGATTGGGTGACGCGATTGGGCAAGCGAGACGTGAAAAAGCTGGTGACGGCGTTTACGGATGTGCCAATTTATGAAGAGCAGCCCAGTTTTTACTCAGATTGGGGCGATCCACGTGAATTTAGCATTGGTGATATGGGTATTGGTGAATGTGCGGGTGAAGTGGTGACGCTGTTTTCGATTGAGATTGCCAGGGCAGAAGGGGTGGCGTTTGATGCGCTGTTGGCGCTGGATGACAAGGATTATGCGCTGGCAGATGAGCGAGCGTATCGGGCGATGGTGCTGGCGGCGCGGTCGCTGGTGCGTAATCAGTTCCTGGATGTAGGCGATGATCCCGATCAAATCGTATCCGAGTTCCGCACGCGTTACTTTGACACGCAGCTATTTTTTGACCGGTACGCCAAGGGCAAATTTGCCCGCTACCTGTTCAATCGGCACGAAAATCCCAATCCGAATCCAACCGAAGATTCGGCCCATCAATTAATCGAAGAGGCCAACCTGTTTATCGAAGCCGCGCACGCATGTGATGCACGGCTGGCAGGGGCTTTGGCTGGTGGCGTAACGTTATAAGCTGGTCAGCGTTTCAGCATTTCAGCCAGTCAGCCAGAAAAGCTGAAATGCTGAAGTGCTGAAATGCTGAAGTGCTGAAGTGCTAGGAGAATCAAATGATACCGAATCGAATAAATGTGAAGTTTTTTGTGGAAAATGACGAGTCGCTCGATCTGATGGCAGTTGGGGCTGTGTTTCATCGGTGGATTCAGACGGCGGCGGTGCCGGGGCGGCTGTTGGATGTGGCGGATTATAAACATGTGCCACAGGGTCCGGGTATTTTGCTGGTGGGGAATGATGGGGATTATGGGCTGGATTTGGGAAACGGCCGTTCTGGTCTCCTTTACACCCACAAACGGGAGTGGCCCGGTGATGGTCTGCACGAACGGCTGCGATTAACGTGGCAGCGGGCGCTGCAAGCGACGGTGCTGCTAGCTGATGAGCCTGCGCTGGCATTGGATTTTCGTGCTGACGAGGTTGAAATTGCGTTTGTGGACCGGCTGCATTTGCCGAATACGGATGAGGTGTTAACGGCCGTTTACGATGAGATTGTTTCTTTACTGCGCGAATTGACGGGTGATGAGTCTGTGTCGATTGCGCGGTCGGAAGGGGATGTGAGACGGCCGTTTACGCTGCATGTTTCCATCCCATCATCACCAACGTTGGCTGACTTGTTGGCAAACGTGGTGGCGGTTCCTATTTAGGGGTTGTAGGAACTTAGATTTGCGCAGATGATCACAGGTTTTCAAGTTTTCTCCTCCTCTCGAACTTCTGTGATTTATCTGTGTAAATCTGAATTTTGTAAAAGGAAAATGTGATGATTCAAACAGGCATTGTGTTTTTGGTTGGGGCAGGCCCTGGTGACCCCGATTTGATTACTGTAAAAGGCATGAAATGTTTGCAGCAGGCGGAAGTAGTCGTGTATGACCGGCTGGCAAATCCGGCGCTGCTCGAATATGCACCACCGCTGGCCGAATATGTGTATGTGGGCAAAGAACCAAAACGACACCGGCTGCCGCAGGATGAGATTAACGCGGTTTTGGTGCAGTACGCGCAGCAAGGCAAGCGCGTTGTTCGTCTGAAAGGAGGCGATCCGTTTGTGTTTGGACGGGGTGGGGAAGAAACGGCCGTTTTAGCTGCCGCTGGCATTCCATTTGAAGTTGTGCCAGGGATTAGCAGTGCGCTGGCGGTGCCTGCTTATGCAGGCATTCCGGTGACGCAGCGGCAGATGGCGCAATCATTCACGGTGGTCACCGGACATACCTGCTGCGACGATGATCCGTTTGGCGCGAATTGGGAAGATTTGCCAACGACTGGCACGCTGGTCATTTTGATGGGGGTGCGCTATTTGCCCCAAATTACAAAGCGGCTGCTGGCTGCTGGTCGGTCTCCGGATACACCAGCGGCTACGATTCGTTGGGGAACTACGCCACAGCAAGAAGTGATTGTGGGCACGATTGCCAACATTGCGGAAAAGGCGAAATATATCGCACCTCCAGCCATTTCGGTGATTGGTGAGGTGGTGGCGATGCGTGAGTCGTTGGATTGGTTTGTGCCGGTGGTGAAAACGGCCGTTTCCACGTCCACCTCTCAATTTTTTGTAAGTCAACAAGTAATTCTTGATAGTTAACATAAACCTTGTCGGTGTGTGGTCACGCGGAATTAATGTTGTTGGAGCATAAAACATTATCTCCGCGTTACCTCACCCAAATGTTGAGCGTGATGAAGGGGGGGGAGGCAAGCGGGAGATAAATGAATTTGCTTCTGTAAAGGCATTTCCCGCTCGCCCCACCCCTACGATAATGATTTGGAGCTTGATAAGATGATTGTGAATGAAACGACGGCTGTTACGCCGCCACGATCCTTAAATTGGTTTCCGGCAAATTTAGGGGCGTTTAATCGCCGGTTTGAGGAACAATCCCCTGAGGTTGTTTTGCGTTGGGGGTTGACGACATTTAATGAAGATATTGTGTTGGCGACAGGGTTTGGGCCTTCGGGTGTGGTGTTGATGCATATGGTGTCGCAGATTCGGGCGGAAACGGCCGTTTTCTTTCTGCAAACCGATCTCTTTTTCCCTGAAACTTTGGCGCTGCGCGATGAACTGCGAGAGCGGTTTAATATCAATTTTGTTGAAGTCCATTCGGGCTTGTCGCTGAATGAGCAGGCCATTCAGTTTGGCAGCGCTTTGTGGCAGCGGAACCCTGATTTGTGCTGCCGTTTGCGCAAAGTGAACCCGATGCGCCGCTATTTATCTGAAAAGAAGGCGTGGATTACCGGTGTACGTCGCGATCAAGGACGCTCTCGAGCCAATACGCAAATTGTTGCCTGGGACAATGCCAATCATCTGATTAAGCTGAGTCCATTGGCAACCTGGAGGCGTGAACAAGTGTGGGATTACATTTATAAAAACAATTTGCCGTACAACGATTTGCATGATCATGGCTATCCAAGTATTGGCTGCTTGCCCTGCACAAAACCAGTTGCCGCAGGTGAAGACGAACGCGCAGGTCGTTGGGCCAACATGGAAAAAACGGAGTGTGGCATTCATATTCAACCTGATGGGAGGGTTAGTCGGATAGTCAGATAGTCGAGTAGTCTGGTAGTCATGGAAATGTTGCCTCCCCGACTACAAGACTAAAGACTATCTGACTGCAAGACTAAATTCTTATGAAACCATATCCTATTTTTTTGATCGGTTTGGAAAAGCGCCACTGCATTTTTGTAGGTGGCGGGCATGAGGCGGAGTTTAAGGTGCAGGGGTTGTTGGCGTGTGAGGCGATGGTGACGGTGATTCATCCGACGTTGACGCCGCAGTTGGCGGCGTGGGCGGATGAGGCGCTGTTTACTTGGATTAAACGGCCGTTTCAACCGGGTGATCTACACGGCGCATTTTTGGTGATTGCGGAGCGATCTGACCCGGAAACGAATGCGCTCATTTGGGAAGAGGCGGAGCGAGAGGGTGCGCTGGTGAATGTGATGGATGACGTGGACCATTGTAATTTTGTGGCGGGGTGGGTGGTGGGGCGGGGGACGCT
>QQUD01000184.1 GCA_008501785.1 Chloroflexota bacterium | reverse complement strand
TCCCCGAAAATGATCATGCAACAATCGAATACCAGCCTCGTAAATAGGCAGCTTATTCACCATATAGTTAATTTGCAATTCGTCGATAGATAAGGATTGACGCAAAATAGTAACGGCCGTTAAACTTTCTTCATAATGCACTTTGGCTAACAGAACAGCTCCCCGCTTTTCTGCGATTTGGCCTTGCAAATAAAATGCATCTGCTCGAAAATCGACAAGCCCAACCTGTTCAATCAAAGACAGCAACGCATTCGCATATTTTTCAGCCTGATCCAGGTTAGGATTGACTTGTAAGAGGGCACATTGTGCCAGTAAATGCCATATGCGTACCAATAGGAGCGGTTCTTTTTTCTGATCAAGCTGCTTTAGAACACGTTGCCCAATTCGACGGGCTGTGTCTATTCGACCTTCATCTAGAGCCAACGCAGCCCGTTCGCTATCCACCTGACGCAGCATCGGCTTTGCCGAAAGCTGATTGAGCAGCCGTCGCACTTTTGTATAAAATTGTGATGCTAATGACAAGTGCCCCTGCCGATGATACGCACGCGCCAAATTAATGAAAACTAATGCACGCGGCCATTGCTGTTTCAATTGGCGAAATAGTTTCTCGGCAAATACGGCTAACTCAATAGCTTCATCCAATAAATTGAGTTCCAGATAAACATGTGAGCGATAAAGATCGACAAATGCAACTTCTGATTTATTTTGTAATTCAGCAAATCCAGTCCGTGATATTTCCAAATGACCCAAAGCTTTTTGGTGCTGGGCACGTCGAAAAGCCAATATGCCTAAATTAAGTTCAAGACGAGCTACTTCTTGCCATTGCTCCATAGAAAAAAATGTGTTTTTAGCCGTTTCAAATAGGCTTTCCGCCTCATCAAATCGCCCCATTTCTTCCAGCAAAATTCCCATATCCTGCTGTACGGAAGCAGCCTTTATAGCATGTTCCATTTCCAAATTTATAGCTAGCGCATGTTGATAAGCTGCTAAAGCCGCCTCTAAATTGCCTACTTGTTTATAAGCCCATGCAACATTGATTTCAAGAGTAGCCTGATATACATTTAAGGGTTCTTTACTTTTTTCCAACATTTTTTGCGCATCTTGCGCAAGTTGAATTGCATCTGTGTATTTCCCCAAATTGCGCAACACGGCAACCTGATTGATACGAAGAGCGATTACACGCCGCCATGATTGTTGTCTTTCAAAAAATCGCTCTGCTTCTTCGTATAAGTCGAGTGCTTCATCGTAGCGCCCAAATTCATTTAATGCAGCAGCCTTCATGCTGATGGCTAATGCTTGAGCTTCCCCTTGTGCCACTTTCATGTGGTAGCTCACTTTCTCCATCACAGTTGCAATCAATAATGCTTTTGCCGCATCTTGTTTATAAACACCCAAAGTCTCCATCATCAAGGCATTAACCACTTCAATGGTCAGTTCTTGCTGCAAAGAAAGTAACGTTTCAGTTAATTTCGGAGAGCCTGCAACTGTAATCAACCGTTGTGCAATTTCCTGGGGTGTCATTTGATGTGAATTGTTTCTATAATGAGAGACTTGTTATTTGGCAGTTGAATATGTAGGGTAAATTGTCCAGGTTTGAGCATATTAAGAGAAAACATGCCAAAGGGATCACCTTTGCCCTCTGCAACAATTTCATTTTTTGAATATAAATTAATAGAAACGGCCGTTAAATCCACCGGCATCTCTTCCTGCAATAATTGGCCTTCTAGTTGAACATATTCATCTTCACCTGGAATGGCTTCTACAGCAAGCACAATTTGATATGGGCCAACTGCGTAAGACCAACTTTTTGTAATCTCACCTCGCAGCACAAGCTGTGGTTGAGAGATTGATATTTCTAAAGCCCACAATAACTCACGACCAGCAACTTGCAATGTATCAAGCCAAGAACCTGTTTTGCTTTGTGTAAATGAAATGTCCTCAATCTGTTGCAATTGTTTAATTTCTTGCTGGCAATGCGTACAATTTTCAATATGCGATACCCATGTTTTTGTATCTTCAGTAGAAAGCATCCCCGTTTCGAAATTGAGTAAAATATCTGGGGATGCACAGTTGAAGCGAACGGCCGTTTCTTGCAGCAACGCATCCATCAAAATAAGATCGGCGACTTCTGCGCGTTTGTGTTCATCATTTAACAATGCATCTTGTTCATCGGCCGCCAAGCTTCCACTCATAAAAGCCGACATCTCTTTTTCTGTTAATGCATTCTTATCTTTTTCATCTGAACTCATAATTTTGGTTCCTGTACTTTTTTGTGTCCGCTATTCTATTTAATGCATCTTGAGACGTTTTTTGGACACATCACTTATACGATATTTCACTTTTTAAGGGAGAAGCGCACGGCGTGCACGTTTTAACAACCGCTGCTTAATGCGATAAACATCTCGTTCTGTTGGGATAATGTGGGGGAATTGCCGTACAATTTCAGTAGGTTTCAAATTGTGTTGGTAGCTGAGCTTGAATACCAATTTTTCGGTTTTATCAACCAAATTTGTATCTAGCCAGGTCTGCACATCTTGTAATTTTTTTGCTGTATCCAGCTCTTGCACACGGGATTGAATGACATCAGTTAAACGCGAATCCTTTATATTCATCTGTAAATGATAATGTAATCTTTCTTGTGCGTTTTGCTGGCGTCGCCATTCCAGGCAGGCTGTAATAGTACATTTATTGAGATATTTTAGAACTGCACCGATATGTACAAATTTTTCAGAAAACAATGGCGGTGTTTTAGAAAGATATTTCCAAAACTTCTCCCATGTTGCCTGCTGTAAATCTTCAATAAGTATTTGCTCTAATGATGATGGTAAAGATTTTCGTATCCAATGGTTAACCAACTTTTGATATTGAGTATGAATAGCCTGCCAGGCATCTGCATCGTTATTCTCTAATGCTCGCCGAAAAATTTCATAACAACATCCCTGGTCATTTTGTTGCTGTGTTTCTATGTGACAACGAGTAATTAATTCTGAAAGGTTGCATTGTTGAGGTGCCTTATTATTCATTACTTAAGATTATAACGATAATTGAATTTCTTGCAGAAATTATGTCAGGCTTGACAATTATGCGCAGCTTGGGTAATATCTATTTAGATGCAAATCTAAATAGACGTCAGACAACATAAAAAGGAGATTATTATGGCGCGTGACAAAGAAAGTACGCTGCTTTTGTTTTTTCAAGCTGTGGGACAACCTGAGCGGCTTAAAATGCTGGGTATGATGGCAAATCGGCCCCACACGGTTTTGGAAATAGCAACAAGTTTAGGGATTAAGAAAACGGCCGTTCAACACCACTTAACCCGGCTGCAGGCAATGGATTTAATAATCGAAAATTCACAGCTCATCAATTGTACTTACCAGCTAAACAGCGAGGCTTTAGAGCGGTTGGAACAATTGGTAAATGAAGATCACATAACAAAAGCATAAAGGTGCAAACATGGGAAATGAACAATTTGACACATTATTACAATTTTTCAAAGCGCTTGGCAATGAGAGCCGCTTGAAAATTTTGGGCCTGTTAGCCAACCAGGAATGGAGCGTGAGTGAAATAGCGGAATTTCTCGACTTGAAAGAGCCAACCGTTTCACATCACCTGGCAACCATGAAGGAGTTGGGGCTGGTGAAAGTACGCGCCGAAGGCAACACGCGCATTTATTGGCTAGACACAAAGTTTCTTGAAGGGATGAGTAAAGACATTTTTTCGCAAAAAAATCTAGCAACATTGGTGGAAGATGCATCAGAAGATGGGTTTGAAGCGAAAGTGAAAAAGACGTTTATCAAAGAAGGCCGTTTAACCGCTATCCCTGCTCGTGAAAAAAAGAAAAAGGTGCTCATGTATTGGCTGCTGCAAAACTTTGAATTTGATCGCGAATATCCTGAAAAAGAAGTCAATGAAATCTTGACGCAATTCCACCCAGATTACGCATTCTGGCGCCGTATGATGGTTGATTATGGTGAGATGCAGCGCCAAAGAGGTATCTATTGGCGTGTTGAACAATCTAATGCATAGTGAGAAATCTGGTTTTTCCAAAAAAACCAGATTTCTTTTTCTATTCAGGTCGGTAAACGGCCGTTTCCATTCCCCCCACAAACTGTGGCAAATCGGTGTGCCCCAACTGCTGCCGCACCGCATGCGCCTCTCCCGTATGAAACCAATAATGATAGATATTACGCAGTAACATTGTGCCGATACTTTCTGGTCGCTGTTTGCCTTTATAAGTGATGTGGGTTTGTAAATCAGCGGACGCTAAGGTGTTTAGGAAGTTGTCGGCAACGGCCGTTACCGCGTGCCACGTTTCCCACATGTCAGCTAACGGCGGTGTTGTTGCTGGCAGTCCAAATCCAACAAGCTCACTCAAGCCAGGAGCCACATTTTTCCCCTGTGGAAAACGCACCCAATACCAATGTTCCTGATTCGTTACGTGTCCGACCATCCAACTAATGCTGTTCATTGGCAGCACTCGTTTCTGCCCATCCTCTTCTGACACGCCATCAAGACATCGTACAAACTCACTACGCGCAAATCGCAATTGTACAACCAACGGTTGCACATTTTGGTTTTCCATCATGACCTCCAATTCATTTTCTTGGGAACTATCTATGAAGTATAAACGTTAT
>QQUD01000897.1 GCA_008501785.1 Chloroflexota bacterium | reverse complement strand
GCCGAAAATATTTTTGCTAAAATGACGGATGAACACCCGATGATGCTCTACAAAGCAGAAGACGGTCCCCTGCTCGAAATAAGCTGGCACTCCATCTACGAGCAGGCAAACCGATTGGCTCAGGTGCTGCGTGAGATGGGGGTACAGCAGGGGGATCGGGTGGTGGCGTATCTGCCGAATATTCCCGAGACGGTGGTGGCGGTAACGGCCGTTTCCTCCCTCGGAGCCATCTGGTCAAGCTGTTCACCCGACTTTGGCAGCCGCAGCGTACTCGACCGCTTCACCCAAATCGAACCCAAAGTCCTCATCGCTGTCGATGGCTACAACTATGGCGGCAAACAATTCAATCGCCGCGACATCGTCGCCGAACTCCAATCCGCCTTACCCACGCTCCAGCACACCATCCTCGTTCCTCACATTTCCCCAACGGATAACGGCTTACGGTCCACGATCCTCTGGGAAAATGCACTCAACAACGTCACCCCACCTGAAAAAATGACCTTCACTCAAGTTCCCTTTGATCACCCACTCTGGGTGCTCTACTCCTCTGGCACAACCGGCCTGCCCAAACCAATCGTACAAGGGCATGGCGGCATTTTGTTAGAACACGTCAAAGAAACCGCTCTTCACAACGATTTACGAACTGGAGATCGTTTCTTTTGGTATAGCAGCACCGGCTGGATGATGTGGAACTATTTAGTCGGCAGCCTTCTTTCTGGTGCAACGATTGTTTTGTACAATGGCAGTCCTGCATATCCAGACATGAATATGTTGTGGCAACTCGCCGAAGAATGCAAAATGACATATTTTGGTACATCGGCCGCATTTATCAGCGCCTGCATGAAGGCAGGTATTCATCCAAATCAACAGTTCGATCTCAGCAATATTCGCTGTGTTGGCTCAACTGGTTCACCACTCACCGTTTCTGGTTTCCAATGGATTTACGACAATATCCATCAAGATTTAGCGCTAGAATCACTCAGCGGCGGCACCGATTTATGCACACCATTTGTCGGCGGTGTGCCAATCTCCCCCATTTACGCAGGCGAAATTCAAGGCGCATCGCTTGGGGCCAAAGTGCAAGCATTCAACGAAGCAGGCGAGCCGGTGATTGACGAGGTTGGCGAACTGGTGATTTCAGAACCCATGCCATCGATGCCACTTTACTTCTGGAACGATCCAGAAAACAAGCGCTACAAAGCAAGTTATTTTGAAATGTTTCCCGGTATCTGGCGGCATGGGGATTGGATTAAGTTCAATGAGCGGGGTGGGTGTGTCATATACGGCCGTTCCGACTCCACCATCAACCGTTACGGCATTCGCATGGGCACCAGCGAAATCTATCAAGCCGTTGAAGCGTTACCCGAAATTATCGACAGCCTGATCATCGACCTCGAACTCCTTGGCCGCAAATCCTACCTGCCCCTATTTGTCGTCCTCCGCCCCGAAACCGAACTCAGCGACAACCTCAAACAGCGCATTAAACAAACCCTACGTCAAAACGTCTCACCACGCCACGTCCCCAACGACATCTTCCAAATCCAGCAAGTTCCATACACACTCAGCGGCAAAAAAATGGAAGTCCCCATTCGCAAAATCCTACTGGGCATCGACATCGGCAAAGCCGCCAATCCCGGTGCCATGCGTAATCCTGAATCAATTCAATACTTTATCGACTTTGCCCAAAAAATGAGTCACAAATCAAACAAATAAGCAAATGGCACAAATAATCAAACCACCAACACCTTTCGCCCACATTGAACAGCCGACTGTTTTTCTGGCTGGAACAATTGACAATGGCACAGGTCCAGATTGGCAATCCACAGTCGAACAATCCCTGCAAGACCTGGACATTCTCATCCTCAATCCACGCCGAGACGAATGGGATGCGACTTGGGAACAATCCATTCACAACCCACAGTTCAAAGAGCAAGTGACATGGGAACTCGATGGCCAAGAACAAGCCGACGTCATCCTTATGTACTTTGCTCCCGGCTCCAAATCACCCATCACGTTGCTTGAACTGGGCT
Organism: Chloroflexota bacterium; assembly: GCA_008501785.1. The sequence continues at coordinate 2,615 of QQUD01000897.1, read as the reverse complement.
TATTTGCCCACACTCAAAAGCTGTTCATTTGCTGTCCCCCCGGCTTCTGGCGACGTGGCAACATTGAAGTAGTTGCCTCCCGCTACAACCTGCCATTTTTTGATGATTTAGATACACTGATCACAACCCTTCGCCAACAATTACATCACATATAAACTTCCTATTCGCTAATTCCTAATATTCGCTGTCCTCACCAAAAAAAAACCTCGAACACCAAAATGTCCGAGGTTTCTTCCGTCCGTGTTAAAAATTAAGCAACTATGCAACCCCCCAAGGCCCCCCAAAGGTCATTTCTATCCGTGGAAATAAAATCTTATTCAGCAAAAAGAGGGAAAGTAACGGCCGTTTCCCTCACCTCTTCACAAATCCCCAACAACACCTCATCCTGATCCGCCTTCTCCCGAAACGCCCTCAAAAACTTCCCCCGCTCCTTGCGTTCCGTCGGTAGCGTATCACCCTTCACATGCGCAATCACACGCGCAATCCACTTGCCAATCTTCACCATCTCCGGTTCCTTCATCCCCCGCGTCGTCACCAACGGCGTCCCAATCCGCAGCCCCGACGGATAAAATGGCGATCCAGGCTCATTCGGAATCGAATTTCGATTCGCATACAGCCCCGCCACATCCATCGCATAAGCCACCTGCGTACCCAAACCCACACTAAACGGCGTCAAATCCACCACCATCAAATGATTTTCCGTGCCATTGCCAACCAGCTTCACACCCGCATCCATCAGCGTTTTTGCCAAAGTATCCGCATTGCGCCGCATTTGTTGCGCATAGCCAACAAAGGATGGCTCTGCAGCTTCCTCCAACGCAATCGCAATCCCAGCCGTCGTTGCATTATGTGGTCCACCTTGCAGCCCTGGAATAATCGCGCTGTCAATTTTGTTGCCCAACTTCGGATCGCGCTCCAACCCCCGCTTCGTCACCAAAATCGCCGCCCCACGCGGGCCGCGCAGCGTTTTATGTGTTGTCGTCATCATCACATCTGCATGTGGCACGGGCGAAGGATGTTCCCCCCCCACAATCAAACCGGTGATGTGCGAAATATCCGCCACCAGCCACGCCCCAACCGCATCCGCCACCTCACGAAACTTAGCAAAATCCAGCGTAAACGGATAAGAAGTTGTCCCAGCAATAATCACCTTCGGTTTATGTTCTTTTGCCATTGCCAGCATCGCATCAAAATCAATGCGCGCATTCTCATCCAGTCCAAACTGCACCGAATTAAAATATTTGCCCGAAAACGTTGCCTTTGGATGCCCATGTGTCAAATGACCACCACCACCCAACGACAAGCCCATTAACGTTTCACCCGGCTCCAACAGCGCAAACTGAATCGCCGAGTTGGCCGGTGAACCAGAATAAGCCTGCACATTTGCATAAGGTACATCAAACAACGTTTTTAGCCGGTCAATCGCCAGATTTTCCAACTTATCGATAATCTGATTCCCTTCATAGTAACGTCTACCCGGATACCCTTCCGCATACTTGCTGTTTAAACAAGTTGCCAACACATCATTGACTCGTGGCGACATCTGATTCTCAGACGGAATCAGCCCGATTTTCTCAATCTGCCGTCGTTCTTCTTCTTTTACCAGTTCAAATACAAGATCGCTCATCGTCATTTCCTTTAAAGCTAAAATGGGGAATAGTGAGAAGAGATCAGAAAATAGAATTAATTGATCAGCCTCTAATTTCAAACCTCATGTAAAATGGCTCCCCGATAATGTTAAATCTTATTGACCACATTGCGGAACTCAGTGCCGCGCAATGCATCAACAATTTCTTCAACCATTTCCACACCAACCCGTGTTTGGGCTTCCTTGGAGCTTGCTCCCAGGTGAGGTGTATGCAGCACATTTGGCAAACCAATCAGTGGGCTGCCTTCCGGCGGTTCCTTTTGGTAAACATCAAGTGCCGCGGTCGCAACCTTGCCACTGATCAACGCATCAGCTAATGCTTGCTCATCAATCAATTTACCCCGCGCCACATTTACAATACGCACGCCATCTTTCATTTTGGCAATGTTTTCAGCATTGATCATATTTGTCGTTTCCGACGTTACAACGCTGTGTAAGGTGATAATGTCAGCATTTGCCAGCAACTCATCCAGCGATACAAGTTTGGCTCCCATCGCGGTTGCCAGTTCGAGTGAGACATATGGATCATATCCAATGATTTCCATACCAAACGCTTGTGCCCGTCTGGCCACAAGCCTTCCGATGTAACCAAATCCAATGACTCCAAGTGTCTTACTGGCAATTTCAGTGCCCACATATTGCGCTCGGTTCCATTCACCAGCGGCCAGCGAATTATGTGCCGGAACCGTGTAGCGACACATCGACAGCATCAACGTCATCGTCTGTTCAGCCGTGGCGACGCTGTTAGCATGAGGTGTATTCATCACTTTTATGCCGTGTTTGGTCGCTGCTTCCAAGTCGATATTGTCAACACCAATGCCAGCACGCCCAATCACCTTCAGCTTCGTACCCGCCGCAATCACATCTGCATCCGGTCGCGTATCACTGCGAATAATCAACGCATCATATTCCGGCAGCTTCGCCATCAGTTCTTCTTTGCTCAAGCCAGTAATCATGTCATAGCTGA
>QQUD01001012.1 GCA_008501785.1 Chloroflexota bacterium | reverse complement strand
CGATTGCATCAAAACAATCTTTCCCCGTTTGACCCAACCGTCGAATCCATTCTGGATCAAAATTTTGCTCTTCTAACGGGTTGTATCCAGAGGGGCGCTGCATAATTGGCACCATATAGATATGTTTTTCTAGCCATTGCACAACATCGGGATCATTGTTTGACTCAACGTGGATAGGAAAGTAACCACCTTCATGCTCAAAATCAAAATCCAGACGGTTAACACCAGGATAAATAATGCCAGCCATATCCTGAGACCCAGAAGGAGCTGCCTGCCCTTCGTTTTCAGCGGCATACAACTCTCTGATCAAAATCTCGGGTTTACCCTCGGGGAGTTGCCCATCCCATATTTCGTTTGCTATTCTGCGCGTGCTGGTGCCCATGCCACAACGAGTCATGAAAGGGATGTTTGGTTCCAAAGCAACCACAACCATCGAACCTGGTGGTTCTGGATTGTGCTTAGAAACATACGGTTGGTCAATCCAACCTCCAGCAAATGCCATTCGATAAGGAATTTTTCCAATCGCCCGAGGCATCTCAATTTTTTGTTTTTCAATCACGAAACATCTCCCCTATTTTGATTTGAATTTTGGCAAATCCTCCCGGAGGTGCAAGGCAAAATTGCCATACCTCTGGGAGGATAAACTAGAATAATTCAAAAAGGTTTAGTCTAATAATCGCCAGCTGGGGTTGGTTTGCCAGCCTTACGATCGGCATACTCTTGCTTGATCCAAGCGTATGTATGTTCCATACCCTCTCGAATGGGTGTATTAGGTTCCCAGCCAAGAACTTGGCTGATAAAGGTGTTATCGCTGTTTCGTCCAGCTACACCTGTTGGGGCATCCAAATCGTGATGACGTTCTAATTTGATGCCAGCAATATCTTCAATTAAGCTAACCAAGTCGCTAATTGAAATCAATTCGCTAGAACCCAGGTTAATGGGCGTCGCAATTAAATCTTCACAGTGCATAATCATGTCTATGCCTTTCACACAGTCATCAATGTACATAAAACTACGTGTTTGAAGACCGTCACCCCAAATCGTAATATTGGTATCACCTGAATCTTGAGCTTCGATTGCTTTGCGGGCCAGGGCTGCGGGTGCTTTTTCACGACCCCCATCCCAGGTTCCGTTTGGACCATAAACATTATGGAAGCGAGCAATAGCAGTTTTCATTTTGCGCTCTGCCCAATATTCTTCGCAGAACATTTCTGATACCAGTTTTTCCCATCCGTAACCACGTTCAGCCATCGCCGGATAAGCATCTGTTTCTTTAAGAGCACGTACATTGGGGTCTTTTTGCAGGTCTGTATTATAGGCACAGGCAGATGATGAGAAGAAGTAGCGTTCTACGCCAGCTATGTATGATTCTTCGATCAAATGGGTATTGATCAAGATGCTGCGCAAGCACTCTACTCTAAAACGCTCGATGAAACCCATCCCCCCCATATCGGCAGCCAAATTGTAAACTTCAACAGCACCTTCAACGGCTCGTTTGCAGTTGTCCCGATAGCTCAAATCAAGCGACAAATTCTCAACACCAGGAACACGTTGGTACCAATGAGGGAGTGGTTTTTTATCAATGGCACGGATATTGGTGAAACCCTGATCAGTAAAATACTTAACCAACGATCCAGCAATAAAGCCACCGGCACCAGCGACAACGATCAGGTCATCTTTTTTCAATACTTTTTCTGCAGTTAGATTATTTTTCATTATTTCTCCTGTTGGATGAACACGGTATTGTTACCATGTTGAGCCTAAAAACTTATTTCTAGATTTTTTTATAAAATCAAGCTGGCGGCGTTCCGCTAGATTGACGTTCGATAATCTCAGTTGGTAGGATGATTTCTTGAAACGCTGCGGCCGTTTTCTTAGACAGCCGTGATAATAATAATTCTGTGGCTTTTCGGCCCATTTCGTAAGCGGGTTGCGCAACCACGGTAAGAAATGGCTCGACAACCAAAGCTGTTGGCAAATCGTCAAACCCGACGACGGAAATATCCTGAGGAACCCGCATTTTGGCATCGCGCAGCGCTTTTAAGATACCGATTGAGATGAAATTGTTCGCACCAAACAAAGCTGTTGGAGCCGGGGTTTGCGCAATAGCCTGGGTAGCAAGACCATAGCCGCTGGCTTGGGTAAGCGGTCCATAGTAAATGCATTCATTGTTGGCTAAAGTGGCCTCAGATAAAGCTTGTCGATACCCGGCTACGCGGTCTTCAGATATAGAAAGCCCTTGGGGGCCAGTAATGATCGAAATATGTTTATGTCCAAGTTCAATCAAGCGTTTAGTCAAGCGATAAGCACCCCCTTCAGAATCGCAGCGAACTAAATCTGTTTTAACATTAGGAATACCACGGTCGAGCAGTACAACCTGAACTTGCCTGGACTGAAAAAAGTCGACCGAATCTGGGCTGCTGCTTGCCGGAATAAGCAAAACGCCATCAACTTGTTTTTCCACAAGTATCCGGGTGTATTTTTCTTCTTTGGTTTCTGATTCATCAGTGTTGCAGAAGATAACTGTGTATCCAGCTGCACTGGCAGCATCCTCCACCCCTCGGGCAAGCATGGTAAAGAACGGATTGGTGATGTCAGAAATCACAAGTGCTAATGTGTTAGTGCGATTGGAACGTAATCCACGTGCTAAGGCGTTTGGGACATAGCCTAACTCTTTAATTGCAGCTTCAACACGTTTCCGAGTTTCTTTGCCGACGTATCCTGAGTTATTGACTACGCGTGAAACTGTGATTGGAGCAACACCGGCTCGTTTGGCAACATCATGAATATTAGGCATACGGTATAAAATTCAGTCATCATTTGATGTATGGTAACGTTATCATGGTAACGATACCATACGACATTTTCAATGTCAAGCGCAATCTGAAAATTTCCTGGAAATTGGCACGCCTTTTCTAATAATAACGGTAGCCGTAAAATCCTTTTTGTACCTCAATCAGAGGAAGCGTGAAAAGGATTTCACGGCTACGTTTATTGGGTGTTTATTTTACCCTCAAAATTTTATGTTACAAATGATTTTGCTAATGTTGCGGCTTGGCTAGCATCCATTGCAAAACCGTCTGCGCCAATGGCTTTGGCGTAATCGGCCGTTACTGGTGCGCCGCCGACCATTACTTTGACACTGTCAATCAGACCAGCATCCTTTATAGCGTTGATAGTAACTTCAATTTGAGGCATGGTTGTAGTGAGCAGTGCGGACATAGCGACAATTTGAGCGCCTTTCTCTTTGATCGCCTCAATAAAGGCTTGTGGATTCACATCAACGCCCAAATCAATCACCGCAAAACCAGCTCCTTCCATCATCATCATCACCAAATTCTTGCCGATGTCGTGCATATCCCCTTGCACAGTACCAATGGCAACTGTGCCAACGGGTTCTACACCTGCATCAACAAGGTGTGGTCTAAGAATTTCTAATCCTGCCTGCATAGCTCGGGCGGAGATGAGCATTTCAGGCACAAAAACTTCTCCCTCTTCAAAGAGCTGGCCCACTTCAGCCATTGCCGGAATCATTCCTTCATTCAAAACTTTTTCTGGGGCGATGCCAGCATCTAAGGCAGTTTGTACGCCTTGTTGTGCGCCTTTTTGGTTGCCATCGAGAATGGCTTCATAAACTTGATCTAATGTGGATTCACTCATTTTAATATTGCTCCTGTGATAATAGCTGTTAGGTGTCAACTATCAGCTTTTCATTTATTTTCTTGTTATTGTTTTAGTGTGGTTGTTGAATATATTTGTTCGCTATGCGAATTTGGCGATTACGGCCGTTTTCACCCCACCTTTTCTAAGATAAATCAGCCAAATCATACTCACCAAGTTGCAGCGGATACTGGCCGTATTCACGAACCAGTTTGACCACATAATCATAGTTTTCACCGGATACGTTGGTCGGCACAGAATGATCAGATTGGAAAATCATGCCGCCACCTTTTGCCGCATTGAGCTTGGTGAGGACAATTTTCTTCAATTCTTCTTTGTCTTTTGTGGCCCAGTCCATCACATCCATGTTGCCGCAAAATGCGATATTATGACCATAAGTGCGTCTTAAGTCAACCACATCCATACCAGCTTTGGCTTCCAAGGGATTGTACCCATCCACACCAATATCGATGAAGTCTTGGAAAATCCTTTTCACGTTGCCACAGCCGTGATAAATCACGGGCAGGTTGTTTTCGTGGCACACTTCGACCATTTTTGTCAGGCCTGGTTTGTAATATTTGCGCCAATATCTTGGGGAAAAGAACATGTCCTTTTTGTAGGCAACATCACCCCAAATGACAACACCATCTAGCAAGCCATCGGCCGCTTTGATCTGCGCTTTAAGTATTTCCAGCGACCACTCATTGGTACGCATGATAAATTCACCCATTTGTTCGGGGTAAAGTCCCGCCCACATCAGGTTGTTTTCGGGGCCAATGATGCGAACCATGTATTCATTTGCCTCACAGACGCTGCCGTAAACAGGAATGTGGGGTCGAATTTTTTTGACTGATTCGAGCCATGCGGGTGAATTTCGCTCAAATCCATCACCAACACCGGCAATTTGATTGTCTCCCGCATTGTAAAAACGGCGGGGATCTGTTGGATCATCAAATTCAAACGCCTCGACTTTTTCGATGGTGTCGGTTT
>QQUD01000333.1 GCA_008501785.1 Chloroflexota bacterium | reverse complement strand
ACGGATGTGCCTGGTTTGACGTTTAATCCAATGATGCTGCTGCATGGTGAGCAGTATATGGCGCTGAAACGGCCGTTACCTCCCACCGGCACCATCACCAATCACTCGCGCATCTCCGCCGTTTACGACAAAGGCAAAGGGGCTGTTATCGTCACCGACATTCGCTGTGTGGACGAGACAGGTGCAGAAGTTGCGTTTAACCAATCAACGATTTTTATTCGCGGTTTAGGTGGATTTGGCGGTGAGCGTGGACCCTCTTCCGGCAAGCTGAACATGCCCCCAGTGCGAAAGCCAGATGCGATACATTCTCAGCTTACCCGTCCCGATCAGGCCTTGCTCTACCGCCTGTCTTCCGGCGATCCAAATCCGCTCCATGCCGATCCGCAAATGGCTGCATTTGGCGGGTTTGATCGACCTATTTTGCACGGACTTTGTTCGGTAGGTTTTGCAGGGCGTGCCGTGCTTAAACATTTTGCTGATAACGACCCAACCCGTTTCAAAAGCATCAAAGTTCGCTTTAGCAAACATGTGTTCCCTGGCGAAACAATTGTGACCGAGATGTGGCAGGAATCCGAAAAGCGCATCATTTTCCAAAGCAAAGTCGCTGAACGGGATGAAGTTGTCTTGTCGAATGCGGCTGTAGAACTACATTAAAGGTCATTCATGTCAAAATCTGCCAAAATTGCCAAACAATTGAGTGCTGTTGAGAAAAAGCTGCATGAAGGGGAACGGCTCCGGCGAGAAATATCGAAAGCACGCGCCTGGGGATTCATCTTCTTTTTGCTTGGATTAATCATGATCTTTTTTTCACCTGGCTATGTCAGCGTGTTGTCGATTTTAGGCATCATTTTGCTCGTTGGCAGTACTTGGCGCATCAATCGTTCCCAAAAAGGGTGGCGCGAAGTTGAAGAAGGTGTGGGAGCCTATCGCGGACGACGAGCCGAGCTACAGGCATCGCTGGTTGCGGCTAAAATGGATGAAATGAAGATTGAAAAATGAAAGTATATGTCTGTTTTCTGAAATGGTGAGCGTCAGTGAACTGAGAAAATTGATTTCGTAATGGAGCATAGGGTCAGGGGGCAAATGAAAAAGCTTTTGCAAACAGTTTACACAAAATTGATTTTTTCAGTTTACATAATTGGATTTTTATACGTCTTTACTTTTTGTGCTGGCATAACTATTCAGCAATTTCGTGGGCCGCATTGGGTTTCAGCTATGCGGGATCATGCCGTGGCGCGTAGCACAAGTCAAGTTGAAGAAATATGGTCGCTTTCTAATGTTTATATGTCAGATCCTGGGAAAGGGGAAATCTATCTGACGGCAACAGATGGAAATGCGTTTTTGATAGGAAGTCTAGATGCAAACCGATTAGAATCTTTGATCAAAATTGACATGGAGACTGGGCAGGTTGAGTGGGAAAAAACCTTACGACGTTCATTTTTGAATAGAGGCGTATCCCAAATTGCCAGCAATGATAATTTAGTTTTTGTAGGCATGGATGGCACGCAAAAAATTAATGGAGAGACTCGGTGGGGGGCAGCTTCCATACGTGCTTATGATCCGAGATCGAGTGAAAAAATATGGTCACAACGAATTGGTGGCGCGAGAAGTATTTCAACGATTGTTGTTACTGGATCGATGCTTAATATTGATGGTTCTTATTCCTCAAAGAGTTCTTATTTAGACGCTCAAACCGGCGATATTGTAAACACACCGAATGCTGTTGACGGATTTTACTTGTTTACCAATGATGGATTGTACATTGATCAACTTGACTCTTTTAGAGCCAGGGATGTGAAAACGAATGCTATTGTTTGGGAGAAGAGAATTAATGCTAGTGTTAGGCGATCACCAATATTAGCAGAAGGTTCTCTTTTATTACGAACTGGTGAAACTTTTGGTCAAGCAATTTCATTGGATGCTCGCACAGGTCAACTGTTGTGGGAATATGAAGATGTTATCAGCAATATCGCAGTTGCCAATTCAGCTGCTTTCTTTTTGACGAGGGCTGGAGAGCTGTTAGCTGTTGATATTCAATCAGGGGCCATATTAGCTGAAGTATCTTTTGAAACTGCTAAATTTCAGGATATTGAACGTTTCGGATATTATGTAGCCGCTTGGGAAGATGAAGTGCTTGTCAATTTAGGTGATGGTCGTCAACTATTTGCCTTTCATTTTACCCCAAATAGTTAAATGTATTTGTTTAGCAAATGTAAGAAGTGCTCCCTCAAAAACGTCCAAGAATGGAATGATTTCTCTCTCTATTTCAATAAACCACATATATTTCAATAGGAGACCTTATGCCAACAACTCAGGCTAAAAATAAAGCAGTGATAGCAACTTGGACTGAATTACCAGACCGTGAACCAACCTATGCATTGGTCGCGGATGTCGATTTAGTGGTGATTCGGTATGGTGATGAGGTGTCCGTGTTATACGGCCGTTGTCTGCATCGCGGGGCTTTATTATCCGATGGCACTATCTCGGGTGATAATTTGATTTGTGGTGTGCATAATTGGGATTATCGGTACGATACCGGGGTGAGCAGCTACAACAATACCGAGAGGCTGCATAAATTTTCAACTTGGATTGATAACGAAGCGGATGCGGTTTACGTGGATGAACAGGAGATTTCAGATTGGTCATGCGATAATCCGCAGGCGTATGATCGAGATGCGTATTTGGGCCTTTATGAAGATCATCATGGCGGACCAGAAGAGCCGCACAATCAATATATTCGCCAGTTAGCAAAAGATGGGCTGACAAAATGGGGGCATCACGGTAAGGTTTCGGCAATGGGCGTGCCGTTGACGGAGCTGCCCCGGTGGGATGACATTCAAATTGTGACGGGGCAGTTGGCAAAACGGCCGTTACTCGACAACGCCCCCGTCGATACAGAACTCGTTATTGGCCCCAACGCCAAAAAACCGCTGCATTTGAAAATTCCGCTGTTCGTCAGCGATATGAGCTTTGGCGCACTCAGTGAAGAAGCCAAAATTGCTCTGGCAATGGGCGCAGAGATGGCCGGTACAGGCATCTGTTCAGGGGAAGGCGGCATGTTGCCAGAAGAACAAGCTGCAAACGGCCGTTATTTTTACGAATTGGCATCAGGCCGATTCGGTTGGAGCCTCGACAAAGTTAAAAAAGTGCAGGCATTTCATTTCAAAGGTGGACAAGGTGCCAAAACTGGCACAGGCGGACATCTTCCAGGAAACAAAGTGATGGGACGCATTGCCGAAGTGCGCGAACTACCAGAAGGTACCCCGGCTATCAGCCCCGCAACATTTCCTGATTTAAAATCAGTTGACGATTTTCGTCAGGTTGCCGAGGAAGTTCGACAAGCCTCAGGTGGTATCCCTATCGGCTTTAAATTGTCTGCCCAGCACATTGAATCAGATATTGATTTTGCTTTGGATGTTGGCGTCGATTACATTATTTTGGATGGTCGTGGTGGTGGAACGGGTGCAGCTCCTGAGATTTTCAAACAAAATATTTCGGTGCCGACGATGGTGGCCCTGGCCCGCGCCCGAAAACACCTTGATCAACAAGGGCGTCAGGATGTAACGCTTATCATCACCGGCGGCTTGCGTACCGAATCTGATTTTGTGAAAGCGTTGGCGCTTGGAGCCGATGGCGTGGCGATTTCTAATTCAGCCATGCAGGCAATCGGCTGTTTGGCGATGCGAGCGTGCCATACCAACAATTGCCCCGTTGGCATCGCCACTCAGCGCCAAGATTTACGATCTCGGCTCATTGTGCGCCAATCGGCAAAGCAGTTAGCAACCTTTTTTGAAGCAACAATTGATTTGATGAAAATTTTGGCGCGAGCCTGTGGTCATGAGCAGTTAAGTCAATTCACACAGGATGATTTGATCACCTATAAACGAGATATTGCCTATCTAACCGGAATTAAATATGGTGGCGTGGTTCCGCTCTAAAAATTGAAGCCAAATTTTACGAAAATTTGTTTTCGATGTACGATCAAAACATGGAAACGGTCAATCAAAAATTTCACCTTGTTTTACGAGAAAATGGATTTCGTGTCACGCCTACCCGCGAAACAATTTGGAACACGCTAGTTGATCATGGCGGCCATATTAGCGCAGATGATTTGTTTAGCATGTTGCACGACAAAGAACCGGGTATTGGTCGGATGACAGTCTACCGCACGTTGGATTTGTTAAGCAAAATAGGGTTGATTCGCCCAATTTATCAAGGCACAGGTGCAGCGCACTACATTTTATTTGACGATGGACATCACCATCACTTAATTTGTACGAACTGTCACTGTGTGATTGAGTTTGACAACTGTGTTTTGGCAGAGTTAGAAGCGGCGATTAGTTCACAATTTAGTTTTGAGATTGAAGGGCATTTGTTGGAAGTATACGGCCGTTGTGCTTCTTGTCAGTCGTTAGAATAAAGAAGAGAAGATGAATTGGACGCGGAAAAACGCGGATGAGGAATCTGTGTCATCCGCGTTTTTCCGCGTCATTTTTTTAATTTGTGATGGGCAAACTGTTTATCGTGGTTGTTGTGTCGATGTGGAGGGCGTTGATCCAGCCGATATGGTCGTTGCTTAATCGGACTTTGACCCAACTGCTGTTGCTGTTGCGTCCGAGCAGGCCGACGCTTTGGTATTGGTAGATAACGGCCGTTATCCCATACTCA
>QQUD01000432.1 GCA_008501785.1 Chloroflexota bacterium | reverse complement strand
CTGAGTTAACGGCGCAAGCGTTTTTGCCAGACCCGGCAGGCAGCTCAGATCGCATTTACCGCACGGGCGACATGGGGCGCTTACTGCCGGATGGCTGCCTGATTCATCTGGGGCGCAAAGATTCACAGGTGAAGATTCGGGGTGAGCGTGTTGAGCTAATGGAAGTTGAAGCGATTTTGTTTGAGCATCCTGATGTGCGACAAACGGCCGTTTCCCTCCACCAGCCCTCCCAAAATGATCCTCAATTAGTCGCTTACGTCATCCCCGCCCAAAACAGCGCATTCAATCCCCCTGCCCTACGCAAATTTTTGCAGAGTAGACTTCCCAGCTTCATGGTGCCTTCTGTTTACATGCAAATGGACGAAATGCCACTAACCCCAACCGGCAAAGTGGACCGTAAAGCACTCCCCATGCCGCAATCGCTTCAGCAAGAAGTAAACGGCCGTGTTTCATCACCCAACACATCAATTGAACAGACCCTAGCTGCTGCCTGGAAATCTGTCTTAAACCAGAATCAAGTAGACATTCACGACAATTTCTTTGATTTAGGCGGACATTCATTGTTAGCCGTGCAGCTTTTTACCCAAATTGAGCAGCAGTTCGGCATAAACTTGCCTTTGACAACACTGTTTCAAGCTGGAACCATCGCCAAATTAGCCCGCAAGATTGAGCAGCAAGAAGGAAAAACAACCTGGCCTTCGCTGGTGGCCTTGCAGGCTAATGGCACGCAGCCACCTTTTTTCTGTGTTCATGGGTTAACAGGCGACTTGCTTTGGTTCAACGAATTAGCACAGCAGTTAGGTCCAGATACGCCGTTTTATGGCTTACAAGCACGTGGGCTGGATGGGATTCAATCGCCGCTAACCACAATTGAGACAATTGCCGCACACTATATTGCTGAAATTCAAACGATACAGCCAACAGGACCTTACTATTTGGGTGGTGCCAGCTTTGGCGGCACAGTTGCCCTCGAAATGGCACACCAACTCCAACAACAAGAAGCTGAGGTAGCACTGCTGGTCATGTTTGATCATGCACCACGCAGCCATCAAAAAACTTCAGAAACCAAAGGGCAGACGATAACAATCCTCAAAAACCTGCCCCGATGGGTACGGAATTTTGCCCAATTGTCACCTAATCAAATGCAGGATCGGCTGCAACGCAAGCTGCGGGTGTGGCGAAAGCAGTCTGATAGAACGCGAAGGGGTGATGTGAAAACGGCAGTTGATCTCATCGACTACGCTGCCAACTTGCCACCGCACCGGCAAACCCTCATCGAAGCCAATCACAAGGCCACGCAGCAATATCAACCCAAACCATATGCTGGCCCTGTATTGCTTTATCAAGCAGAAACCCGCCCATTGTTTAACACAATCAATCCAACCGAAGGATGGAAATGGCTGGCGAATGGCAATCTGGAAATACACATGGTTTCTGGTTCCCACGAAGGTATCTTCCAACCGCCACATGTGCATCAGTTAGCTGCCCTTTTGAAAAAAAGCCTAACAAACGCATCAGCATCAAGGTAAAATATGTAAACTGATTGGATTTTCAAGATGGAGGAATCCATGATATTTGCGTTTATGATTTATCCAGGGAAATTAGCCTGGCAAACTTGTTTATTGGCTGAATCGATTCGCACATTTGCCGGTAACATAGCAAATGAGCCTATTTGGGTGTTGGTTCCACAATCTGTTGAGTCGCTGTTGGCCGAAACCAGAGCAAACTTAGAAGCACAACAAGTCCGTTTGATTCCTTTCGCGCTGGATGAAGCAGTGGTTAATTTTCCATTTGCAGCCAAAGTAGTTGCAGCAGCAGCGGCAGAATCGGTGGCGATGGCTGAATCAAATGATCAGCTTGTATGGATGGATACGGATTCGCTGGTGGTTCAGGAGCCTGCTGATTTACGCCTGACCACGATGAAACAAGTTGGCTACCGACCTGTGGATCATACATTGATTGGCTTACTTTGGGATGCACCGCTAGATGCGTTTTGGGAGCTAGTTTATGAACGATGTGGGGTATTGGCAAAACGGCCGTTTCCCATGACCGGCAGCGTAGATAGAAAGCGAATACGTCCGTATTTCAACGCAGGTATGCTCGTGACCCGTCCTGGCAGCCAGCTTTTACAAAACTGGTGCAATCAATTCTTGCAGAACCACCAAGACCCAGCATTCACCCCATTTTATGAACAACACGTCCTCTATCGCATTTTTATGCATCAGGCAATATTGACAGGCACAATCTTGGCACAGTTTGAGCAAAGCGAATTGCAACTGCTGCCACATCTCGTCAATTACCCCCTGCACATGCACGCCACTTACCCTCGCAGCCGCCGTCCCGCCCTTCTCAATGATGTCATTACAACACGCTATGATGAACTTTTGCAAGCGCCTAACTGGCGCGAGTTGATTGATATTGCCGAACCTTTGCAAAGCTGGTTGGTGGCTCGTGTGCCGGGGTGATGTGGATAACGGCCGTTTCCATCTCAAATCCCTCCCATGTCCACCATTCGTCCTAGTTGACACTGGGTCCTGGTACCCCAGTCAACCTTTGACCTAAAAAAGACCCCAGTGGATCGTACAGCCGATATTTTGGCTGAAAAAGAGAAGATTGAAATAATCTTACGCAGTATTGATGATGCCATTTTGTTAGCCAATCTGGGTTTTCTGATTCAGTTTGTCAATAATACCTATACAAAATACACCGGGTATACCGCCGCTGAATTATTGGGAAAATACGCCGGTTTTGTAGGGGTTGTGTTTAATACTCAAGAAACTCACTTGGATCACGATTGCCATCAATGATACGGGGCCTGGCATTCCAAAAGATGAACAAAAGTATGTTTTTGAGCGTTTTTATCGGGAAACTCGGCAGAATCAGGCCATATTCCCGGCTCTGGATTGGGCTTAAACATCGTCAAAGAGATTTTACTCGCACATGGTGGCCAGATTACCGTCAAAAGCGCCCCCGAATCAGGAATGCGTTTCACATTGTGGCTGCCATCAACCTGAGACTCTATAAAGGCAAAATGTCTGCATAGACCAGCCTCGGCGCTTGACCGGGCAGCACTTCAAATTCTCGAATAACCAACCGGTAATGATCTGGCTCTCGATCTTCAGGCAACGTCACGGTTCCTCGCCATAAAATATTGCCTACTGTGCCTTCGGTTTGCACGATTACGGCCGTTTCTCCCGCAGGTATCCATCCTAAATCCCCACCAATTTCTGGATGGCGCATCTCCACCTCAACCTCCACCCGGCTACGATCCGGCTGCACCTCAGCACTCATCAAAGCAGTGCTTTTATAGGTAAAACCTGAGACCGTCACATTTAACGTTCCTAGCTGATAAGGGTCAAACGTCAAAATCGCGACCCGATCTGGCGCAAGTTGGGCAAAATCAGCCAACACCACTGACGACAAATGTTTGCCAAAAACTGAGCTTGGCTGGTAACGTGCCAACGCCAGCCGGATAAACGGCATATACGCTCTGCTGGGATCAACCTCAACATCGCAATACCAAAGCTGACGATCTGCATCATAAGCAACATTGTGCGCCGCCACATTGACATTCTCGCCCAATTCGGGCAGCAGCAAGTTGCTTCCGGTTGCGACCTTGTTGGTAAATGCAGTCGTTGTTGGCAATCCATGCCTTGGTTCGCTCTGATTCGATCCCCAAATGGGGTCTTGCCCCCACTGGGTAATAAATGCTTTTTTGTCTTCGCGCTGCAGGTTTGATAATGAAGTATCTTTCGACAGCACCACGCCAAGCAGTTCTCCCTGGCCAGAACTGTACCACGGCCGTTCCATGTAAATGCGCAGCGTCCCTCCCTGGCGTTTGCTAGCAATCATATTGGTGGTGGTCTGTCGCTGCCAACCATAGGCAGGAATGACGTAAACGAGGCGTGGGGGTAACGGCCGTTCTGAACTTGGCACAGCCACCAAAACCTCCACACTTTCTCGCGCAAACCCACCCGTAATCTCATCCTCAATAAAATATTCACGAAAACGCGAGGTAGCAGTCGCTTTATATTGCACCATCCGGTGCTTCGTATCCCCAAAAACATGCAGTGGACTGCGCGGATTGCCACCGAGTACTGCCACAAAATTTAAAGCATCTGCATCAGGATCATAATCCCCAAGCGTTGTATTTGTCACAAAATCATTCGGATCAGGTGAAGGATTGGCTGGCACAACAATCGGACCACCATTGAGCGATTTTAGCGGAATTTCTTCCACATGCGCTTCAATCTCCTGCCATAAGGGTCCTGGTTCGTCCAGCGGATCAACGGGCTCTTCCCAACGCGCCATTATGTCGATTTTTGCTGTGCTTTTGCCATGAATGTGCAGCACACCCACAAAATGTGTACCTGTCACACCTGCCTGACGGTTGGCAGCCAATTCGTGGAAATCAGGATGTCCCAGCGGCTGCTGCACGGCATGAACCAGCGACAAATCACGAGCAGGTGTGAGCATCCAATGTCCACCTTCAATCGCATATTGCACCATTTCCGCCAATTCACACGCAATCTGCTCCAATGCGTCCACGAAGCCATGGAGGAATGGTGCTGGATCGATCGTTAAAATGTTGACGTATTCGCGCAGCCATTGCCACACGCCCATCAGCTTCAAATCCTCTTCCAGCATGTATGAGCTGAGTGGTCCTGTCCAGATATT
>QQUD01000586.1 GCA_008501785.1 Chloroflexota bacterium | reverse complement strand
GGGGTATTGGAGACAAAAAGCGAGCGAAATCCCCAGCGGTGTGCAGGTTGCTCAATTTGTACGATTCGAACAAATGCTGTCCAAAATGGCCCCCATACATGAATCGCTGGTTGATTAAAATTTAACTGAGTCATATGAAATTCCTCACACTGGTGGATGCGGCAAAATCTTTTTGCGTTGGCTAGGAGTTGCGCTGCCCCTTCGAGCGCGGATTTGCAGCTCATGACCATCTAAGCTGGCAGTAAGCGATGCAAGATAGAGTTCCTTGATTGATTCTATATCGTTTACATGGGAATAAGATGCCAACAGCGTAGCTAGCTCCGATTTGGGCATAATACCGTGGTACACAATGGCTTGATAAGCCATCGTTAACTGATTAGCTAGATTGCTGTCGATTGCCGAAAGATCAGGACGAACAGGAAATGATAAGGGAAAATTGGTCTGTAAATTAATCAACGCATGATAAAGGGCTTTAATTGCTTGAGAAAACGAATCTTCATATTTACCATCTTCCGAAAACATTCGTAATCTTCTTAGTTGAGCTGAATTTCTCACCAATCCTTGCCAGATGATTTGTCCATCTCGAATTTCGAGATTGTCTTTTAAGTTGTTTGGGACATCCCCGTTATCTGGCTGTTCGATGGATTCAAGCACAACCTGTTTTCTTTCTTCAATTGTTCGAAGTAATTCCGATATGACAGGTCGAGGAATTTCCCCTTTCAATCGTTTCAAAGCGTTTTCTTGTTCTCGTGAAGGAATAGGTGGGTCCCATATAAGTGTTGCACTGGTTCCATCAGCACTCAATTCAATCCGTAGCTGATTCTGAAGATTTGGATCGATTTCACCAGGGATTGTAACGGTCGGTTCAATGGGGATAACAATCGGACTGTTCAACTGTGCAATCAGTTGCGACATTGCATCTTTAAACAGTATATCTCCAGGTAACTCATGAAGCAGTTCCAGATCGTCTGGTGAAGGCGCAGCATCACTTACCCAGAGCATCTCATCCCCTCTCACAGTGACATTGCCATTTGTTCTTTCTCTTAATGCCTCGTCTGTCAGGCGTTGGTTAAATTGTTGAACAATCCGAATATTCGATAAGAATGAAAGCAGTGATTCAATAGCTGGAGCCAATTCGTCAACTTGCCCCCATTGCCTGAGAGACTCAGAAAATGTGTCAAAATCGCGCTCTAAAATTAGTCCATGCCATTGAAGATGTGTATATTGTGGACCATTACTGAAGAGCTGAAGCTTTGCAGATCCTAATTCTGGAGTTGTTTCGGGATGATGCCATTCAATTACATTTGGCCTCTGAGAATCGTCAAACTGCCAGCCAGGTGGAAGGACAAGAGGCGGTTGTTCTGGTCCACGAACAACTTGTACGGATCGCCGCCCTCCTGAATCACCCTGCTCAACGAGAGATGTAATTGCTTCCCGAAATGCCTGGTCTCCTGGCAAGGCAAGAAGCTGTGATCGCTGTGATTCTGTCATTACATCATACCAGAGTAGAGTTGCCCGTTCTGGTTTAGTAAATCTCACTTTGTCTGCCAGACCCTCTGGAACTGGATGAAGCGGCATTGAGATTGGCTGTGAACGATTCCAGATTGTGTAAAAAGCATTAATTGCATTTTTATCTGTAGCATTAACTTGCGGTAACAATGTATTCAAATCTGACTTTGTTAATACGCCCTGGACAATCAATAGGTGTTCATCACCATTATCTTCTATATAGATATGAAGATTGGAAAGATTGTTTAATGTATAGGCTTTGCTCAATGGTAATTCCAGGCGACGATGGGTAAATAGGTTTAAAAGAATATGCTCTTCAGGTTGGGCCAATGTCAAAGGGGAATATGTCATTTTTGATTCAACAATCAAACCTTTACCGAGTTGACGTACCTTGAACAATTTTTCTTTTTCATCGAAGTCAAAATAAAGCTCTGCCTGAACTTCAATATTCCCATAGGAAAGATCAACGATTTGGTATACAACCTCTAAATCGGGAACAGCACTCGGGTAGATAGCGCCATCGGGCGCTTGATGTGGCGCTTCATCAGCCCAGCGTGCTTTCGCATCAGATGGCAAGCTATCCCATAGTTGGCGCAAAGGGATTGTCAATTTCCACCCTTCAATCGAGGCTTCAGCACCGTTATGCTTGATTTTGCCATGTGCTCCGATCATGCTTGCCTTCGGCTCTGGTGCCAGGTACTCGAAATCTTGATTAGAGACTTGATTGATTTCAGATACAACAGTGTCTGCTTGCGCTGCAACTAGCAAACGATGTTCATAATAAAACGGAAGCGCTTCCCACTGAAGTAACACTGCACCCTGCTGAAATCTATCCAAACGAAGAGGAACATCCAACGCATTCAGAGAATCAGAACTGATTTTTTCAGCTAGAGGATTCATGTTGTCGGGGATGAGTGGATAGGTGTCCGGAATGGCTTGAATGATATTTTGGGCATTAATAGGTTTAGGCAGAGTTGGGTAAGCGTCTTGTCCCGGTGGGGACAATAGTGCATTTATCCATTCTACCCAGCTACCATAGGCAAACCGTCTTAGCAAAGTAAATAGCAATTGTCGGTAAGAAAGCTGCCGCGCAAGCGTTTGATTCTGTTCAGACAAAGCTTGCTCGGGATGTTGAGAGACAATCACTTCCCACCATTTTCCCGGTTCTGCTGGATTCCCAGGCCGTGAAGCCGTATCAAGGCGTCCCGAACGCAAAATAAGCGGCCGTTTAACAGGTGCAACACGAGGGATAACCAGGTCTAATCCTCCAGCGAATACATTTGGCTGGGGTGCTAAAAGAGAACCAGGCGTTGCTTCACCAGGGAACAAGTCTGGCGATTTTTGCATTGCTTGCCACAACAAATCATAACGTGAATAAGGGTCAATATAATAGCGATAAGTCTGTCCCCATTTATCACTAGTTAGCCGATGATAGGTTAACCGGCCTGATTGATCGGGTGTCACATAAGTAGGCGTCGATTGTTTAGCGTATGCAGTTGCCAGCCAAGGCCCCGGCTCAGCATCAAAATTGATAACATCGTTTTCTACAGTAGAGGGCCCATGATCAAAGAAGCGCTGACTCCATTCAACAAATTTAGAAAATTCGGCTTCCCTTTTATTATCTGAACCTTCTGGAAGAATTCTCAATGAGATGTTTTCTTCTGACTGATAGCGAGACAGTGTCTCGTCAAAAAGGAATTGCATTTCTTTCCAACGGTTGATGGTCTCTATTTTCTTTACCAGTCGGCCACTTGGAACTGAAAAGTAAGTTGACCAAGGTTCTTGCACATGAACAGCAGGTGACCAAGGGGTATTTGCTTGGGGAGATGTTGACATTTCTGCTGTTTCCGGGATCTCTAGCTCAAGTAGAGGATAGTCAGCTTCAGATAAAAGCTTCTTTATGGTTTCCTTTTTATTGTTGTCAAGTGCATGAGGGAAATTATTGATGATTATTCGATCAGGATTTGCTTTATAAGTGAAGTCATCGGGCAAGCCTGCTTTTGGTGGCTCCGATAACGAGAAAATGACTCTAACATTACTTTGGTCTAACTTGGTTGGTGTGCGTAATAATAAATTTGCTTCTCCGTTGACAGGAATCGTTAGCTGGTAAATGTCATTTCCACTTAGTTCAATATTAACTTCACCTTTTGACAACTCGGACTGGTTTACAATCGTTGCCGAATCAATATTCTGTAACTTAAGCTGGAGTTGTGTTCCGGACTGCCCCCGTATTTTGATTTTGCTGTACACCATTTTCTGTACAGGTATGGGTCTTAAACTAACTTGAACCAGTGCCAAAAAAGCATCTGCAGACGTTAGATCTGTTGCATTTAGCCGTGTGTATTCACTGCCTTTGACCAATAGCTCAACATGAAGATGCTGTGCAAAGTTTCTCCATTCCTGTTTGCCGATTCCTAAACCCTTCAGAGATTTATCCCCCAGTTGGCTTATTGCTTCCCCAATTCGTTGCATCATCTCATTGCCTGTTAGAAGGCGAGAGGTAGCAGCCTCACGTAATGAAAATGTAATGCTCAACCCTAACAATTGCAGCGCTTTCCATCCATAAGGATCGCCCTCGGGGGATGTTGCCCGCCAATATTCCTCCAGTTCACTCATTGAGAAGGCTGGTGGCGCTTGTAAATCCACGTAAAGTTCCGGCGAGAATGTAGTCTCCAATATCTCAACTAAATAGGTGAGATATGCATGGATATGCTGGTTTGTCGTGAAGTAAGTTTTATGCCAATATTCCTTCCCTTTTTCTACTTTTTTCTTGATGATATCCAGGTCTGTATCCATATAAGATTGTGTGTATTGTGGCCATTTGAGTATAGATTCCCGCCAGGAGTACCAGGGTGTTAGGGGGATTTCTGAACCCGCAATCTTGGGAACATTATCCTGGATATGCCGTGCGACATCACTCGGATACCATGCTTCCCATTGAGATGGATTGAGGGTGTCTCCAGGGATAAGCCACAAATCTTCATCAGGCACCATTTGGATTTCTTGAATGTGGCGTAAAGCTTGCTGCAGTTTTTGTTCATCTTTAAATGTATCAGAGGTGTGTGCATCTATGTTTAGTTCCCATAAGTGGTAACCGGCATTCATGCTCAGGGGAAAGTCTGGGTATTTACTTGGACCTTGATTCCACCGTAAGCGAATCGCCCGGATACCAAGGGGATGTTCCCTGAATGAAACGTTTGCGACAGTTGCACTTGAGCCATCTACAGATGTAGTGATTTCAAATTTCGGAGAATGTACCGATGGCATGGGGAAATGGGCTGTTCCGATGATAGCTGTGCAATCTTCTGGTGGCAGTATAGGAAGGTTAATGGGTGTAGGTAACCATTCCAATTCGGCCGGTTGTCTTTCTTCACGCTCTTTAATAACGATACCTTGTGCGTTTGCTGCGCCATTTTCATTTTCAATAGATAACAGTAGCTCAACAGGTGCCAGGGCAGAGGGAACGTTCCCGACAGAAACAGATTGAATATAGATACGCCATGCCTGGGGCTGCCAAAAGGGGAAATCCCCTTGTGGGAAAATGCCAGCTCCTTGCAGCACTGCTAAAGGTATATCAGCATAACGTGCGCGATGTGGCCCACGGGCATCAATTTCTATCTTGATGTCTGTCGGCCTGGGACGAGCATTTGTAGAGGGCAGCGTTTTGGCTTTGGAGCCTTGAACTGCACTGTCCAGGCCGTAGCTGCCGACTGGAATAATTGTTTCTTTGCGGAATATTAGACGGTAACCAGCAATGTGAACGGGTGGCCGATCAGAAACTTCTGTGGGTTCGGTCCAGGTTATCCGAACTCTGTGAGGCTTTATCAAATCGGGGAGCTTAATGGTTTCCTCTGTTGGTTGAATAGTTTGTAAGTGGTTGAGTCGATATGTAACGCTTAGTTGTCCATCAACCGGTACGAGTGGTGGGGCATCTGGATAGCGAGTGCCGACAATGGTTAACGGCCGTCCCACCGATTTGCTGAAATCTACAGGTGTAATGGTGTATATATAACTACGCCCTGAAGCTGGCAGGTTGATGCGCTCCTCTTCTGTCTCTTCGGAAAAATGGTCCACAATCTGGAAACGTGGTTTAAGCCTATTCAGTACAGTCTCCTGTGCATCATTTGTTCCACGATGAAGAATATATCCAGGTTTGACCGTTAACACTTTTTCTGGCTCAAGTGAATCTATGGCACGGCGTGTTACCCGATAATGCATCAAATGATGGTCAGGATCTGCCTGGCACATAAAGCAGTTGGCAACTGGTGCTTCTGGCCAGGTTAAGTCCCAGGTAATGGCGATGGTATACGAATCAGAATAAAGATTGATATTTTCAAATTGAGGTGGATTTGTGTAAAAACCAGTCCCAATTACATTAAATGGCTGAATGCGGCGTTCAATATTACTTAACTCGATATCCTTTCGGTCATGACCAAGGCGTTGGAAAATGCTTGGTGTGTTTTCTCCGGTAGGGTCAATATTATCTAACCATTGTGGACGATGTTTGGTAGGGACTCGAAATACTAATCCCATCTGAAATGCAATGGACTCTTCAGCAAATTTATCACGTTTGACCTTATCTTCTTCTGTAAGATAATCCTGTAAATCGGCCACAATATCATGGATGATCAACCCTCGTATTTGATGAGCATGTTGATTGGCTAAAGTTGCTTTAGAATTAGCTTCCCCTTCTTGCCCATAGATGTTCATAGTGCTATCAAACGCTTCTGCTAAACAACGATCATATTCATAATTGGGATCGCGTTTGAAGTGAGGTGATCCACGAAATTGCTCTACCGCGCCAATAACTGCTGATTCATATGCGTTTTCTGTTGGGTTTTGCACACGTTCGTCACTTAGTATTCGTTGGTCGTAGTTGTTAAGTGAAGTTGGTTCAAAATATTCCGGATTATTTCCGGATCTGTCATTAATGAATGCCTGTTCAATATAGCTTCTCAAATCTATAAGCCCAGATGAATGATTTGATGATCCCTGTTTGCTACTATCACTGCTAATAACAGGTGCATCCCAGTTGGCTTTCCAGATGATTTGATTATTTCCTTCATTAACTGTATGGAGTTTCCAGTGATCATTCTTGTTGTCCGAGAGTGGCGTGTAATGTTCGATTTCAACTGCTTCATGATTATCAAACTTGAGCATAAAGTCAGAAGCTATATCCTCCTCTGTTGATCTTGCTGGTGGAGCTGGTAAAAAACCGTAACCAGAAATATTGTCTTCTTGTCGTTTTTCTACTTCAGCTTGAGGCATTAAGACAAAGTAACAATATCCATCTGGTTGCTCTCGCATCACGAAGATAGTGTAATGGGGTGGTGTAAGCGGATTAGGCTCCGCTAAGGGGGATTTTCTCTGAAAAGCAACTGCTTCTAAGCTGCTTTCCGAGAGACTCATTGCTGCTGGTGTAGATTGTTCCTCATCAACTACTTCCGCAAGACCAGGTAAGGCTTCAACATCAGTCGCCTCTAGACCCATTGCTAAAATGCGTTCAGTTCTTTTCTTGGCATGATCTAGCGCTTGCTCACCAGCTTTTAAGTTTATTGTAAAGTCAATTCCATGCCCCATAGCTGATAATCGAATTTGGGACCGCCCCATTAAACCCGGCCCATGCCTCATCGAAATAGCGACTTCCAAGGCAGCTGTGATATGAATAGCCGCGCTAAACCGGAAGCTTATCTTAGCCAAGAGCGCATTTACCCAAAATCTAATTCGGATTTCTAAATGGAGCTCTAAACCGATACCCCCATAAAACACAGAGTCTTTAGCATCAACAAAATCAATAACGCCAATATATCGAGCACCATACGCTACCTGGGCATGTGCATAAATATCAACGCCAAAAGCACCCGCGTCGAATCCAGCATCGATTTTTAGCTCTCCTCGGGCCAAGTAGTTGGTTCCAATTGCAAACTCGGCGGTGCTTAAACGGAAAATAAACCCACCAATAATAGCTACTTTTAAAGGACCAAGTTCAGCTTCCCAACGGAGCATATTTGGCCACCCTAATTCATAATGAAGCAAATTCGGTTCAATTAATAAGGTGGCAGAAAACTTAACACTTCCCAAAGCTGTTTTCACAAAACCTGGAAGTTCGGGATGTGAGCCAAGATGCCCATCAGGGTTTGAACGAACATGAATTAAGAAACGCTTTTGCCTTGGAGAAAGCAGAAGGAAACCACTCACAAATGGTTTTGTGCGAATAGCTGGTTTGGTGACAAAATCATGATAGTTGGTGTTTATCCATCCTCTACCTGCCATAAAGAAGGTGAAATCGCTGCGGAAGGCGGCCACAACATCGAAGAGAAACATGCTTGGGAGAGTTTCTTCTGCTGGCCCAGCAATATAGGTAGGACCTGCCGCATTTTGTGCAATGAGTGCCCGAAATACAATCGTCCATCGTGGATCATCACCTGGCGCTTCTAAATCAACTGCCCATCGATCACGTTTAGCTAAATCCCCCTGTGACTTAGAAAGTTCTGCTAATTGTTTAATCAGTTCTTTAACATCATTGGCTTCATCAGCGGCTTTGATACTAACAAGTGTATATCGATACCCAAATCCCAATCCAATCTCGCGAATATAAATCTGAATGATTGGAATCATTAAACTCAATCCACCTATCTCAGCATAAATAAACCATGCACGCTGCCAGGGAGATTGTTCGTTTCTTCGCACGCGTAAGAATCCAAAGGCAGCTCTGATTATGGGCATCCCCTGGATTTGCACCTCACCCTCGCCAATGAGGCCCTCTTCGGTATCTTCGTCAACAAAGTCTACAACCCCTCGTAAATGGAATGCATCCCCCATCTTGATATTAACTGCCAGACTGGCAAAGTGAATTCGGGGAAAGACCTCTCCTTCTTCAGGTAATCCAATAAAGAGTTTGTGATAATCGGGTTCGGAATTTTCGACATCCCCAAGACCTTGAGCAAATTTTAACTGCCCCGTTAACTGCATTGCGGGATCGTTGTCAAAAACTTTAGCCTCTGGGAAGAAGCCAATGGCTCTCAGCTCCATTTCAAACGCCCCCAGGAAATTGAAAGAAACGGGTTTGGGAAACTCGATCAGGAAGTTGATATGTTTGCCCAAGACTGATATGTCGCCAGTTAGTGGACATTGCACCAATGCGATTTCAATATTGGGCAAGAATGCTAGAGGCCCATCAAGGTTATCTTCAGGAGCCAGGACAAATCGTGCTGTTCCGGTAATTGTAAAATATAGGTGGAATTTGCCGTCTTCAATGAATTTCAGCCCTAATTCGTCGACTGAAAATTGGAAACGTGTGTTTTTACAAGCGAGTAGACTGTCTTTGGCAAGATACGCTTCTCCTTCAACAAGCGTTAAGTTACCGTCTGCGCGACGATCAAATTGCAAATCAATTGAAGCGACCGCTTCCCCTACTAAGTCTGGGGGCAACGGTCCGCTCCCAGAAATAGTAAAAGATTGGATTTTGTTACGTTGAATCTTTAACCCACTTCCGGTAAACGAGAACTTTGTATCTAGTCCAAATAAGGTGACCGCACTATTTGTCACATTTGTGTCGAGGGAAAGCCCTTCTGGTGAGAGTTTGAATTCAGTTGTTTGAAAAACGATAGGCTCTTTACTAATGCTGTCAAAGGCTAAATCGAACCAGGCGTTTTCAGCAAGGACAATGCCGTAATTGTTGTTTTTTGTCTCTAAAGTGAAAAAGTGATATTCCCCGGTTTTCTCATCTTTGTTCTGACTTTTTAATGTCCATTCGAGGCCCAGAAATGGTGCTTTGATTGGCCATATTGGATCTTTTCGATAAAGTTTGATGCCTTCATTGTGGTTGACATCGAAGGCAAGGCTTTCCCAATTGAAAGTTAGTTTTATGTCTGTGGTTAACTTGATTGTTCCAAATAAGACTTCAATCGTTCCAGAAACATCAACATCAAATTGCCCTTGTGAATTAGTATTAATAGAAGCCGCAAGTTCACTCAGCTTAACGTGATAAGAGAAGGAGGGATCATCACTATATAGAAAAGGTAGGGTGTATGAATGTTTGGCAAAACTTAAATTTGCGGTCCATTTACCAGACGACAAAGAAGAAAAGTCTTCGCCAAGGATTGACTGACACAGACTATTAGAATCTTCTAGATCAATTGCTGGAACAGCACCTTTATTGTATTGCTTCAGAAAACTTGGTTTCTTATGACCATCAAGAAATAGGTGTAACAAGGTAATGCTTGCAGCCTCAAGCGCAGTCAGCGTAAGCGTTGCAAAGGGGGATGTTGTGCTTTCAGAATTTTGTTTGGAGTTATTATGTATCTCACGGAAATCATCTCGCCCCCAGGCGAAGTTTGTGTTGATAGCAATGCTTGAATCTTCTTCAACTGTTAGCACTAGTAACATTTCTTGAGGGTTTCCGTTCTTATCTGCTCGGATAGAAAGCGTTACCCGACTATTTTCTGGCAGCATAATATCAATCAAGCCCGGTAAGGACCAGGTTCGTTGAGTGCCAACATGCCAATCCAGCCGAATTTCTTCAATTGGGTTGTCAATTTTTGTCTGGAAAATTAGTTTGCTATCACGGTTGTTGCCTTTATCTGAAAGATCGCTGACCAAGGCATTTAAGATGCGATTGATGTCTGCTTCGTCAACGTTGTAAATGAGACAAGGGGATTCGTCTGATAGAAAGAGGTGTGCATTCTCTGATTTTAAGAGAAAGCCAGAGTTTGTAAATTCAATGTGGTCTAGCATGGCATACCGTAGCCTTTCGAGAATTAAGGTAACTTTTTCAAAATAACATCGATCACAGCTACTATTTCTGTTTTCAATTCAGTGCTCATCTCTGGTAATCCAGCAATCGTGCCCGCTACGTTTTGGATATCATTTGCTGTTCCAGCTTCTTTTGAGGGAAGTAAAGGTTTTGATTTTTCAATGAGGGATTCTATCTTTTTGATGAGGGAGATAAATTTATCTGATTCTAAACCGTCTGGTAATAAAGTGTCGATGTCAAATCCATTAATTTCATTTCTTACAATGGTTAAAATAGCTTTGAGTTCAGCAAAAAGATTTGCTGCGTCTGGAACAATGTTTGCAATATTTGTGAGGGCATTTGAAATTTGTTGAACAATTTCTTCATCAAGTAAATCACGAAACTCTTTTAACAGATTTAGTAAATCTTCAAAGTAATTGTCGAGCAACATGGGCAAAGCTCCTTAAATTAATTTAGGGGAAACATGTATCTGGTTGAAACTACATCAAGAAATATAAAAATTTGTTCGTTCGAGTGAGTTATTGGTACGAATACTGCAACTTGATCTTAATGAAACAAGCAGCAGGGTATTGGACAGCGAGGTTAGCCACTTTGTTGGACCACGTGACTAAAGTACTATATTTGTTTATTGAAGTCAAGTTGGATTTGACGCCCTAATAATGACGTGATAACGGAAAATTGGCTCACGTCATTATATAACGAGGTCACACATACAATTATGTTCAAGAATAAGCTGCTTGCTTGTCATACTCACAAAAAGATCAGAGAGTTTCATGCAAATCTTGCGATTATGCATCTTGTATAAAAATTCTGCCAATTCCAGAAAAACTTATGCTTAGAATGGCTTACAGAACCGAAAACGGCCGTTTCCCACCCCAAACAACCCACAACACCTATAATAATGCTAAATAGTTGCCTAGATTTCTTAGAACATTGATGAGGCGGACATAACGGCCGTTATCCTACACCCCCAACTGTTCCACGATCTCTTCCAAAAGCATATCCTGATGCAGTAATTGCAGGCTGGTTTACTAAAATCGGTCGTTTTCCTCTTGTTTCAGCCCGCTAATTTGTACAACCAGTGAGCATATATTTATCAAGCACACTTGGCCCTCACTGCTGCATATGACCCGTGTGTTAAACAGTTCCCAAATACGCTTGTAACTTCTCAACTATTTTTTTTGCTGTATCATGTTGCGGGTATATTTGCAAGAAATCATTGAGATAGAATAATTCTTCACTTACAGTAGAAGCGGGAATACCAGCCGTTAAAAACTTTTGGTATGTTTCCATTGCATTATGGAGAGTATTTCAAACCGTGTGCTGGCTAATGAAATGAGCAGAACCCTATCCTAATACTAATTCTCGTTAAATCAACTATGTGTTGAGAGCCTTTCTCCCGTTTCGACACCATTTGCCATCCCCAGAAGGCAAAAAACGTCATCAAAATTTCACCAGAAGCCCCGACAAAAGCAAGACACAATAAATGATTTTGGTGAACATAACAAAGCTTGTTTTTTCTGAAATTTTTGGCAATTCTGGCACAGAATGACTTAGAAATAGATTCGTGCACCTCGATGGCAGACGAATTTACTCATTTGGAGAGTATTTCAATTTGTGTACTGGGAAGCGGAATTAGATTTGCATGGATTGGTTAAGCGTTGATAATCGATGCATGTCCGCAACTCAGGAAGAGGAAACCGAACTTGGCTATCAATTTCGTTTTTGGTTTGTAGGTGTGCAACCCATCATATGGCGCAGAGTCGTGCTTCGCAGTAACCACACCTTAGCAGATTTTCATTATGCGATTCAAATCACCTGCAACTGGAGCGATTATTTTCTCCATCAATTTAAGATTCATGGTCAAACAGTGGGTACACCTCGACAATTTGGCCTGACCTATTCAAGAATGGCCGACCAGGTACGATTATCCGATTTAGAATTACGAATCAAAGAACGTTTTATCTACGAATACAATTTCATTGATAGATGGCAACTTGAGGTTCGTCTGGAGGAAAGATGTTCTCTTGATGAAAACAAGGTTTATCCTCTCTGTATCGGTGGAAAGCGAGCTGCTCCACCGGAAGATTGCGGTGGTCCTGAACGGTTTAATCGGCTTCGGAAGCATTTTTCTCCCTACTACATTTATCATCGCATCCTCGAATTACATGATTTGTATGAACGGCGAGAGCAACTGAGTGAAGATGAACTGTATGATTACGAAGAACGACAACAGGAGTTTAGCAGGTTTCGGTATTGGTCCAGCGTTGATAAGTTTGACCGCAGGACCGTGAATAAACGCCTCAAACAATATGCCTTCAATGATGATAGTTGGCGTGATGTTGAGGAGGTTAGCTGGTGAAAATCAAAGTCCAAGTCATGATTGAACATGAAGATGAGACCGTAGAAACCATTGTCGAAGAAATTGGTTGTTTGGAACGGAGATCCGCTTCATTGGAGTCGTTAGGATTGAGCCTGACTGAAGGAAAAGAGATTTTGGCCAATCTACAAACTAAACTCGTGCATGAGCAAATCGATGAATACGTTCGACAATTTGAGAGTTGTGAGCATTGTGGCTGCAAGAGACGACGAAACGGCCGTCAAACCATCACCTACCGAACATTATTTGGGAAATTAAGAGTTAGTGGGCAACGATTTTATCATTGTGGTTGTCAGACACAGGATGCCCGATCATTTAGCCCAATTGCTGATCTGGTTTCTGAGCGAACTGCGCCAGAATTTCGCTTTCTTCAAACAAAATGGGCCTCTCTTATGTCCTATGGCTTGACAGTCAAGCTATTAGAAGAGGTGTTGCCATTATCGGCCAATGTGGCAACCGTCATGCGTGCTACCCATCAGACCGCTCAGAAGATGGAAGATGAGCAGTACATGTATATTGAAGGCCCCTCTCGCAATTGGGAAAAGCTACCTCTACCTGATGAGCGGCTTTTCGTGGGCATTGATGGCGGATTTATCCGCAGCCGCGAGAAAAACAAAGCGAAAGGCAACTGGTTTGAAGTAATTGTGGGTAAGAGTCTCCTCAAACATCAATCCTCCAAACGTTTTGCTTTTGTACAAACCTATGATGAAAAACCGAAACGGCGGCTCTTTGAAACGCTTCGTTCTCATGGGATGCAGATGAACCAAGATGTCACCTTCCTCTCTGATGGTGGAGATGATGTGCGCGAACTGCAATATTTCCTCAACCCAAATGCAGAACACATCCTCGATTGGTTTCATGTGACGATGAGAATTTCCGTTATGAGGCAGATAGCCAAGGGGATCGCTGATGAACCAATTTAGGGTACTGTGCATATTCGCGCAGAAATGTGCAATAGCGAGTGACCTAATTGGATTTTTAGCTGCGAACTAGATTGCGATTGAGTACATACTCACCATAAACAATGACATTTTCCCACCCAATCGGACTGATGTGTTCCAACAAACTGAGGTCAATGTTAGCCACTTCTGGATCGCATTCAAGCATCACCCGGCCAATTTCCTTGGCTTGCCAGTAAATAATGCAGGCCATAATGATCGTCAAACAGTTACTGGTATTGATTTGAGCTTGTAAATCACGGGCAGAGATTTTGCCTTGTTTGCCATAGGAGACCTGTCGGGCCAATGCATGCATCTCTTCGCTTTTTAGTAGACCCCGCCGGATTCGTCGCCGTGCCAAGGGATCAGACATGATACGCAAAATATGTTCCGTTTTGAAAACACGACCCAACTCTCGATTGGCACGATAGAAATGATTCTTCCCCGTGTAACCCGCCAATCGTTTTAGCCCAGTCGAGGCTGTTGTATGCCCACTTTCTAACGAAGCATAAAATTGGCCCATTCTATCCCACTGGTCTGTGATCCAGTCGAGATGGATGATCCTATCTCTGGGTTTGACCAATGGCATCAATGCTCCGTAATCCTTGTCTTGGTCAATACGATAGATACGCTGCTTTTGAATGCCGCGAATACGAGGGGAAAAACGACGACCCAACATGGCAAAGGCCGCAAAGTTTATCTCGGTATAACCATGTGTGTCGGTGAAATGTTCTTCCAGGGCTAAGTCGCTTTCATTATAAAGAATACCATCGAGAACATAAGCCGCATCACGGTCTGTACATTCGATGGGGATGCTGTAGAAGGGAGCGTAATTGTCGGCCACAAAAGAGTAAAATTCGAGAGCATAATCTTGAAACCGAGGACTCCAGGTTTGTTGCAGCACTTTCTGTTTGTACCGGAACCGTTGACCATCGCTGCTGGAGGTTTTGCCCTCTCCCCAATGGCGGGTGACATCTAATGAACTAATGGCATTGACCAATTGTGCTAGAGCCTGGCGTTGAGCCTCTTCAGGTAGTTGCCAATCAGCAATGCGCTTGATTTGATGATAGGTAACGCCTTCAGTCAGCCGGGCCATCGTAAAGGGACCGATGTTGCAACCATAAGCCATGATGGTGGCCAGAATATGACAAATAGACTCAGGTTCCCGTTCTGTTTGGTATATTGACGGCAAGAAAGGCTGTGTGAACTGGAGTTCGTTATCTACTTCGATGAGCAGTTCCGGCAGCTTGATTTGCCTCAAGTTATCGGCCAGCCAGTTTTCAAGCGCATCGAGTCGCTTCTCCGCTTCCTTATCCAGCTTTTCGGCCGAATCGGTGGACAATACCCAACCCTTTTCATCAACGGTGGCATAGGTATTATTGGGCAGACTGGCTAGAAATGTATCATAGGCTTTGTTCAATCGAGCAGTTAGATAGTCAGTCACATCCTCTGGTTTTGCCGGTAGACCAGCCCTTTGAAAGAACGCATCTCGCTGTGCCGTCCAGTGTTCATTGGAAATAAAGAAGTTATCAAAACTGCCGAATCGTTTACTAGATTGGGCAGCCACATTGCCGGTGCGAATCTCATCGCGAATGGCAGTCAACAACGCGCATTCCCAATCCCGCTTGCTAATCACACCGTCTTTTTCAACCAGGTCTCGTACCTTTTTGGGGATAAATCCAAGGGGTGCGTCTTCAGGTAATTTCCGTTTACCATCCTGATTCATCTCCCGAAGCAGAGCAACAGCTTTGATGACTGAGGATTGAACCTCTGAATCACTTTGTAATTCAATAGCTTCTAAAAGGGCAGGCGCAAACTGGCGTAGGTAGCTAAAACGTTGCGTAACTTGATGGAAGACGTGGCTGTGTTTATCAGTCAGCCATATATCCACCTCTGATACTTGCCTTGACAAGGATTCTTTGTCAATCTGTTCAAAGAGAATTTGACGCAATTGGGAGTCATCAATTGCGTCATCCAAAATAACGGCTCCCACTGTGCGAAATGTCGTCAGGGAGCGATTGATCGCCCTTCGCCGCCGCCGCATCTCCTTGGCAATGTTGTTTTCGGCTCGAGAGTAAACACCAGTCATCAATTTGTCGTGCATCTCGATCAGAAAATCAATAGTATCGGCATACAGTTGATGTAAAAAGCAAACCAGGAGCGCATAGCGTCGGTCACTTTTCAATTGTTTCAAGCGACTGGCAGAACGGTTTTGCACATATCGAGCCAGTGAGCGCTGATAGTTGTTGTTGAGCCAAGAAAGATCAACATGCAACACGCCGATCTCTCGGATCAGCTCTAATTTGTTGGTCAAACGCAAAAGCGAGGCAGGAGATGGCCGGCCTGGTGGTTGTTTAAGTGCATGTAAAGGAGTGAAGTGAGCATCTTTCGTTTCCAATAACTCGTCCAGCTTATCAACTGTTTTCTGGATAAGAGAGTTAGCAATGCGTGCATAAATATGATTACGTGCAGCCTGGCGCTGCTTAACTGCGAGACGACGAAGTACCTCATCACTGGGGTAAAGGATTGACTGCTCATTGAGGAACCTTTTCGCCTGGTTTAAAAGAGGTCCAGTTTGTTCCAAGCGGCAGGCTTTATCAAAAAGATATGCTTCAAGGGCGTCCAGCTCTGCTTCACCAAACCGACGCACATCTAGATAGATGCGCAACTCTTGTTGGTGGTTGACAACAGTGCGGCGCTGTTCTTGATAAGCGACTATCAATGAGGCAGGAATATCAAGCTGAACGCTGACATAGGTGGCAATTTCATCATCCATTTCAAGTGGTTGTTGAGACGGAAAGC
Source organism: Chloroflexota bacterium (assembly GCA_008501785.1). The sequence continues at coordinate 2,094 of QQUD01000586.1, read as the reverse complement.
GGTGATACAAACGCACGAAGGCAAGTTGATAGGCAAAGCCCAAACGGGTATGTTCTTGGCGGCATTCGTAGATTCTGACAAGGTCATCTGGCGTAAACTGAGCCAAGCGCACCAGGTCTTGAGGGGGATACGTATGTGATTTCATAAAGAAACGGCCCTTTGTTTGAACAGAGTTGATCTATAGATACGGTTGGCTATTTTGATACAATCTGATCTAAAGAACCAACAACTACACCTTTCTTTGCACATCAAGTGAGTTGCCGTATGAAAACGATTGGTTACATTCGCATCAGCACCGACAAACAGGATGCTCAAAAGCAGGAGCACTTATTGCTCAAATACGCTCAGCAACATGAGTTGCAGATTGATCAATTCATCAGTGTGGAAATGTCGTCCCGTAAAAGCACACGGGAGCGTCGGATAGATGAGCTAATGAATGCATTGACGACCGGAGACATGCTCCTCGTTGCCGAACTAAGCCGGTTAGGTCGTAACATGTTTGAAGTCATTGAAATTATCAATCGCTTAGGGCAAAAGGGGGTAGAGGTTGTTTTTGTGCGCCAGCCTGAGCTATCTACCGCTGGTCCACATCGTAAACTGCTCCTGGCGATCTACAGCTATTTTGCCGAAGCAGAACGAGAGTTCATTTCATTGCGAACCAAACAAGGATTAGCCGCTGCTCGTGCTAAAGGAAAACAACTGGGGCGGCCAAAAGGGAGTCGGGATAAACATAGAGCACTCGATCCCTATCGGGCAACAATTAAGGAACACCTACAAATGCGCGTTCCACTTCGCCGGATTCAAGATATTGTTAATCCGCAACTGACAAGACCATTGAGCTACACTGCTTACCGCTATTTTGTCCAACAAGACCCTGAATTGCTGTCATTGTGGAAAGCGCATCAATAAGATCGCGTATTGATTCTCCTGCTGCTCAAATAGTAGAATTCCAGATTTACATCTTCGAAGGTCTCAAAGTTATCTCGGCCAATTGCTTGAGAGGAATTCATAAAAGGGTAACCGCATTATAATAAGTTCAAAGTATACGGCCGTTCCCTTCCCCAACACCTTTTGCACTAATCAGCTTTCCATACGCTTTCAGAAACGCCTTCGAGATCGCCAATCCTGCTCAAAGACACCGACCTACCGCCTATGTGACTTATTAGCCCGGCAGAAAGCAATAAAGATGTTTGGAAAAGTTTTGGCCGAAACCAAACCTGCTACAATACATCCAAATGGAGACGCCAGTATGCGAAAGTGGTTTGGATTACTATTAGTTTTATTGCTCATCGGATGTGAAAATGATGTGGTGGAAGGGGTACCAACACCTATTACAATTATAGAAACTCCAATCGCGACTGAATTAGTGATATTGCCGACAGCAACGGCCGTTCCCCAAACCAACACACCAACTACGCGCCCCTCTGCAACACCAACACCCACTCTCACGCCCAGCCCTACCCCCGCACCAACCAGAGAATTTGCGCTCCCTACCTTGCCACCTGTGACAGCAGAGACAAAAGATTCTGCCGACCTGTATCGCCTCCGCACCTGGTCCGATGCCGAAGCCTCCGAACTGGTTTCATGCATGACCAACTATGCTGAGGATTTTTTAGCGGATAGGGAGCTGTTCAGTTACTACGGAAACCGGGGTCGTACACTAATTATGGAGAGCGGCCGTGAGTTTATTCTACGCTATCCGAACAGCCCACATCGTACTGATGTTGAATGGCAAATGGTGGATGCATCAACTTACCGTCGAGGGAGACTATTTGATGACGTGCTGGCCAAGCTGATTGAGGCCGATCTCAATGCAGGTATCACCACATTGGAAACGCTCGATGCCTACCTGCAAGCACATGGGTTACACATCAATCTTCAGAAGTGCCGGGATTGCGATCCTCTTCCCACCTCTATTCCGAATTTGCTGGGTGATGGACGGGAGATACCTGTCTTTCTCATTGAGCGCCTATCAAGTGAGTATGACGGAGGGGTACTGATAACGATCTGGCAAGATACAAATGAGAAGTTCATTGTTAAACAAATTATAAGCCAGTGGGCAGCTATGACACATTTTTCGGGAGGCATTAGTAA